>JBFKXV010000512.1:0-2265 GCA_041637935.1 Burkholderiales bacterium
AATCTTTCCACTGGTCTGACAGCGCGCGCAGTAGTTGGTCTCGTTGCGCGCATAGACGATACGCTGCACCGGTGATCCGCATGTCGGACAAGGTTGGCCAAATCGGCCATGCACCGCCATTCCATCTCGGAACGCAGTCACTTTTTCCGGAAAACCGTCGGCGGCTTCAAGGCGCAGCCGTTCGGTCCATTCGCGCAATGTTGTACACGCTGCGTCGAACAGCCGTGCGATTTCCTCGTCCTTGAGTTTGCTGCTCATTGCAATAGGAGACAGCTGTGCTCGATGTAGAATCTCGTCTGAATACGCGTTGCCGATGCCACTGAAGATCGTCGGATCGGTGAGCGCTCGCTTGAGCGTATGGTTTTCGGCCTTCAGTCGAGCGGCAAATGACTCGAGGTCGAGCTCGAAAATCTCGACACCACCGGCATGCAGCGCCTGGACGGCGGATTCTCCCGACACGAAATGCAGTGAAGCGCGTCGTTGTGTGCCTGCCTCCGTCAACACCAGCGTGCCGCTATCGAATTCGAATACCGCGAGTGCCGCTTTTCCGGGCCGCTTTGCATTCATTGCCAGCCACTTCAGGCGGCCGGCAATCATCAAATGAATAACCAGGTGGAAATCGTCCTCCAAACTGATTACGATGCGTTTGCCGATTCGTCGAACGCTGACTACGCGCCGTTGTTCGGCAGTAGCAATCGGTGGAACGGCGGTGCGCAACAGAAATGCGTTGTTCAACGTCAAGCGGTTCAGTTCCGCTCCGAGGACGCGTCGCTCGAGACTTTCTACATAAATATCGAGATCGGGTAGCTCTGGCATCGTTACGATGTTCCCGCCGGAGTAGGCGACGAAACACAATTTTGAATTCTGCCCTATCTGCCGATCGCCAGCTTGCGCGCAACTTGAAGTCCTCTCAGGCAAGTAGATAATGATGCTTTTACAACGTCAGGAAGTATCGCGTTGCTTGGGACGCGACCCGGCGTTTAGGGAGACATATGGGTATGAAGCGGGAAGTCAGAGAGGTGAGGGGCATTATTTCGCTCGGGACGTTGCTTCGTGTAAGTGCAATTTCGGGCTTTGCGATCGGTGTGATGTTTGGCGTTTTTGCCGGAGTGGTCAGTTTCATGGCGCGCGCCAACATCGGCGACCTGATTCTGTTTGTCGTAATTACGCCACCCGTCACCGCATTGTTTCTGAGCTTCGTTACGCTGATTGGCCACCCGTTGTATACCGTGCTCACCCGCGCCAGGATGGGCGGGCTGGACAAGATCGTTTACGAAGAGTCAGCGCCGTAGACGATTGGCGCCGCTTCGATGCGGCAGACAACCACGGTGGTCTGGCGACTCGTCCACCGCGGTCCGTTAGCGCAGCTCAGGTCAGTTGAAGGTCAGGTGAGTTGAAAATGGCGTTCGTCAATTCCGTGACTGCCTGAAGGCAGCCCTCGAGCGATACGCGGTGGTTCTGCGTTTTTACGCGCTTTCTTTTCTTGCTCCAGCAGGTCGAGCCGGTACGGCTTGCGCAGCGGCGCTTTATCAGGCCCACAGACGACGAGGATCTGCGGTTTGAGGCGTTGAGTGCGGTTTTGGTGAACGACAACTGCGGCTTCGCCCGATGACAGTTCCACGATCGAGCCGACAGGAAATGCGCCGATTGCCTGGATGAACTGCTCTGTTAGCGGTGCGTGGAACAGCGTTCTGCTCCACTCCGTTATTTTTCTGAACGCTGCATATGGCGCCATGGTCTCCGCGTAAGGGCGTTCATTCGTCAGCGCCACAAAGGTGTCGACAATTGCAGCCATGCGCCCGAACAGACTGATTTCATCGCCGGCCAGGCCATTCGGATATCCGCTGCCATCTTCACGCTCATGATGCTGCGCAATGCCCTCTACAACGTCCTTGTGCAGACCCGGCGCATCCTTCATCAACTCCAGCCCCTTGTGTACATGACCCCTGATCAGCTCGAACTGATGATCCGTCAGTTCGCCAGTCTTGGCGAGGATCGCCAGCGGCAGGCCGGTCTTGCCGATATCGAGCAACGCACCGAGCATGCCGAGCCGAAGCAGATAGTTTCTCGGCAGACCCAGGTGCCGGCCAAGCGAAACGAGGTAGACGGCAGCGCGTATTCCATGGCCATAGAGTGTCGCGTCCTGCTGCTTTCGCATTGCTACCCACATGAGTGCGTCGGCGTTACGCAGCATGCTGTCGACCACTTCGCCTATGACCGCCTCTGTGTTGTCCAGAGCGAGCGGCTTGCCGGCAAGAATGTCCG
>JBFKXV010000513.1:0-2265 GCA_041637935.1 Burkholderiales bacterium
AAGTGCTGCAGATATGAATACAGATCCCAAATTGCCAACTGCTCCGGCACGACCATCAACACACTGAGAATTGAAGGCCGGAGCACCGAGCGCCACTCGATTTCAGCGATCTCGCTGACCGAAGTTCGCGTTTCGTCGAAGTGCGTCCGCACTACGTCGCGGAGCAACCACAAATCATCGCGTTGATAATCGCCGCGCATAGCGTGGCTGATGCTCTGCAGCCTGAACCTGTTGTCGAATTCGTAGATTTCGACTTCGTGAATGACGGTCTCCGGCATGATGTGCGACACGTTGACGAACTTGTTGGCGTCCTTCAGCCAGAAACCGGAGCGGAACGCTTTGGCCACAACGTTATCACTCGTGGTTGCCTTGAAGCGCAGGCGTTGCGCCGCCTGCTCAGTGATCGGCGCGACAACCTCGCCGAGGAGAAACGTGCACACCGAAAGTGTGATGCCGATTCGTGCCAATGACACCGCCATATTGTTCATCGACATGCCCGATACACGCATGACGGTATATTCAGAGTTGACCACCAGCTGTGACAGTGCGAATAGCGTCCCGATGAGGGCGGCGACCGGCAGTATTTCGTATGCCCGCCCCGGCAAACTGAGCGCCACGTACAGCGCTGCTACCGCCACTCGGTACTTGCCGCCGACATCGGTCAGCTCCTGAATGAAGTCGAAAAAGGCGAACAGGAACAGCAGCGCAGTGAATATCAGCGCCGTAGCGGCGAATACTCTGCGCGCGACGTAGCGGCGTACCGTTTTCACGCACGCCTCCGCAACATCCGGAACACAGAGGACACAGCGACACGCCGGTAGAACATGATGGCGACAACGGCAAGAACCAAAAGATGCGGGCCGGCCAGTCCGACGGCGAACGAGATTTCCTGCTGACCGACCCACGTCTGGACAATGCTGAGCGAGTTGTTATAGACCAGGTAGGCGAACGCAGCCAACATCAGGTTGATTGATCGGCCGGCGCGCGGATTCACGAACGACAGTGGAATTGCCAATATGCTCATCACCAGCGCACTCAATGGCATGCCGGCGCGCCACACCAGTTCGGCGCTGGTTTCGGCATTGGGGTTCGCCAGCAGGTCGCGAGTGGGACGCGATCGAACTGAAGGCAGATAGGTTTGCTGTGTTTTCTCCTCAAGCCTCACCGCGTACTTGTCGAATTCGATGATCTTGTATTCGGCTGAGCCCGGCGGACCCACATAGCGGCGCCCGTTCTCCAGGACCAGATAGCGGCTGCCGTTGCGGCTGGTCTCGGTATAGCCGCGTGCCGCAACTGTGATTCCGGTTTCCTCATCTTCTTCCGAGTAGACAAAAATATTGGCGACAATTGATAAATCCATCTCCAACTTCTCGACAAAGAACACCCGGTCGCCCCGTTTGGACTCCTTGAACACGCCGGGCGAAATGGCTGATACATCCTCGCGGCTTTCAAGCAAACGCCGATACTCCTCTGATTTCCCGGTCGCCCACGGCGTTAGATACAGACTCAGCAAACCAATCAACAAAACCAACGGCAGGGCATATATCAATGTTGGTCGTATCCACGAAAAAAGCCCCTGGCCGACGGTAAACCAGACAACCATCTCCGAGTCGCGGTAGGCCCGGCTCAGGCTGAGCAATATTGAAATAAAAAGCGCCAGCGACAGCAGAATCGGCAGGTAGCGTAAACCGGCGAGCCCCAGAAAAGTGACTACCGCGTCGGTGGAAATTCTGCCGCGTGCCGCATAGCCGAGAAATCGAATGAATTGCGTAGTGACCGTTATCGCCAGCAGTATGAGCAAGGTGGCGACGCCCGTAGTCACATATTCACGCAACAGTGCCCGCTGAAAAACTATCGCCACTTTGACTTTTGCTTCGACACGAAGTGATAATGCTAAGTTATTGAAACGACGATACGATTGGGAGGTTCGCGGTGGACTTTAGCACAAAAAAAGCGCAGCCGGAGTCAGTAAAAACGGCGTGTGTGGTAGTGCCGGCATTTCGCAACAAGAAGCTTTCCGAAGCGGCTAAACGCATCGACAGACACACTCGCGGACAGCTCACGCGCGCCCTGAAGAACAGCGAGTTTGATGGCGCGCCCGGAACAACCCTCATGCTGTTCGATGTCACGGGTGTCGGCGCCGCACGTGTGCTGATCATCGGCGCCGGCAAGAACGGTCAACTCGATGTCGCCGATTTTCGCAAAGCGATCCAGGCCGTATTGCGCAGACTTTGCGACGGCGGCATTGGCGATGCGACATTGTTC
>JBFKXV010000514.1:0-2250 GCA_041637935.1 Burkholderiales bacterium
ACGTTGCAAGAGATTTCGGAGATCATGCACCTTTCCTACAAGACCGTCGCAAACTACCAATCCAGTATTCGACAGAAACTCGATGTCACCAACACAGCCCAGGTCGTGCGCGTTGCGCTCAATCATGGTCTGGTGGCAAACATCAGCGACGAGGACGGTTCAGGCTTGATCGCCGATCAAGCCGGTGAGTGATTAAACCGGTGAGTGATTAAACCGGTGAGCGATTAAACCGGTGAGCGATTGGGCCGAACTGGTAGAAGACGGAAATAAAGTACATAAAATCAGTGACTTGCAAGAATTTGTTCGGTTGGCATGATGCTGCCGCAGGACTGATTGGCGGATCGGGAAAAATTCCTATACTCGCCGGGCAGTTTGCCCCTGAGTGACATCGTTGAGACGGGCTTAAACTCGGGGCGTAACAGAGCTAACGATGCGATTGACACTCCTGTTGAGAATTGGTTGCGGCCGGCCTTTGACCGGCCGCTTTTTTTGGCTTGATCGATCCCTCCCGGCTTGACTCCGACGACGAGCGCCGGGCTACTGCAGTTCGCCCATGGGTCAGTGCGGCGAATTCACAACTGAAACTCGCGCACTTCGCCGGGATTGAGCCGATGGACTTCGTTTGCGATGCCGATTTGAATCGGTTCTTGCAAAGAGGGCTCAGCGCTGATGCGTGCGCAGGTGCGGCTCACGTGCAGCCCGAGCACGTGGTGGCGGTAGTGAACGTTGAGCGTGAGGCTGTTCAGGCCCTCGGGCAGCCGCGGGTTGAGCCACAAGACATCACCGCGTGTTTCGATGCCGGTAAAGCAGCGTTGAATCAGATCAACGGTGCCTGCCATGGCGCCGGTGTGAATGCCTTCCGGGGTAGTGCCGCGCTGCGCGTCGTTGATATCGCTGTTCAGTAACTCCATGAACAGCGGCCAGGCACCGGGCCGGTCCGACCGCGCCAGCACCCAGGAGTTGACCAGGCGGCTCAGTGAAGAGCCATGGGAAGTGCGGTTCAGGTAGTAATCAATATTCCGCGGGATCGTCTCGTACTCGTAGCGATAACCAAGATGCGTCAATAGTGCGCCAAGTTCCTCCGAAGAGAAAAGATAGAACAGCATCAACACGTCGGCTTGTTTTGAAACCTTGTAGCGGTTAGCTGTGTCGTCTTCCGCTTCCAGTATCCGGTCGAGCCGTTCGATGTTGCCATATCTTTGGCCGTAGCCTTCCCAATCGAACTCGGCCAGTTCTTCATAGCCTTCGAACTGGCTGATGATGCCGTCATCATGGAACGGCACGTGCATTCGACGGCTGATCTCCTCCCACTGCGCGAACTCGTCGGCCGATAAGTCGAGCATCTCGCAAAGTTCGGTGAGGCGCTGACTCGGCAAGACGTCGCGCAGCTCCAGTGCGCGCAGCAACACCCAGACTGCCATCAGATTGGTGTAGGCATTGTTGTTCAAACCGGAACCTTTGGCATCGGGATAGGCATCGTGGTACTCGTCGGGGCCCATTACGCCGAGAATTTCGTAACGATCACGCTGCTCGTTGTATGTGGTGATGCTGGCCCAGAATCGCGCGATTTCGAGAATCATTTCCGCGCCACAGAACGACAGGAACTGGATATCTCGCGTGACCTCGTAGTACTGCCAGATGTTGTACACAATCGCTGAATTGATATGGCGCTGCAGATGCGAGTGGTCGGGCAGCCAGTTGCCCGATTTCGGATTCAGGTGGACACGCTGCGTTTCCTCGCGCCCGTCGCTGCCGCTTTGCCACGGGTACATGGCGCCCCGATAACCAGCGGCCAGTGCTGCCTTGCGCGCCTCGTCGAGGCGGCGATAGCGGTAGCGCAGCAGCGCGCGGGTGATTTCGGGCATGCGCAGGTTGAACAACGGGAACACGAACAACTCGTCCCAGAAAATATGACCGCGATAGGCTTCGCCGTGCAGGCCCCGCGCCGGCACGCCGACGTCCAGATCCATTACGTGCGGTGAAGTGGTCTGAATCAGGTGCAGCACATGCAGGCGCAGTATTTTTTCCGCCTGCTCCTCCTGATCGGAATCGGCGTGCTCAATATCGAAGTCGAACCGATGCCAAAGATGTTTCCAGGTTGTGGAGTGCCGTCGGAGCAGGGTGTCGAAGTCGTTCGCCGTGCCGACCGTCTCGCGTGCGTCCAGACCGGGGTCGCTGATAGCGCGGTCACGCGACGTGTACATGGCGACGATTTTCTCGATGCGCAGTGGTCGCGATGCGTCGAGACGG
>JBFKXV010000515.1:0-2232 GCA_041637935.1 Burkholderiales bacterium
AGCACGGAATCGGCATGCTGCGCTGCGGTCACCGCAGTATCTGTGGCCGTGCCGGCCGCGGTCATGGTGATTTTTTCGTCCACCCGGCTCAGGCAACACCGCCCGGGTGGGCCGTCTCCTCGTTCGTTTTATTTGTGACGTTTCGCGACGATACTGACACGATCAGCGCGACCGGTAAAGGCGCGCGCCGCCTCACAGCAACCGGTTGCCCCCGGCGAAGCATCGGGGCGATTCTGTTTTGGGACCATCAGTATAGTGGCATCGGGGCAATGCTGTTAGAGTCTGGAAACCGGGTCGGGTAGACAAAGAAAAGCGGCGGCTGGTTTGGCACGCCATTTCCGGCCGGATTGAGTATGCCGCACTGGCCTGTGTGTATTCGGCCCACGAGCCAGGTGAGAACGCATCGGGTAACGGCGGCAGAAACAACTTGAAGATTCAAGAAGGAGGAGCTGAAATGAAACTATATTACGACCCCATCACGGTCAATTGCCGCAAGGTGCTGGCCGGCTTTAAACTGATGGGCACCAACTATCAGGAAGAAAAAGTCGACTACTTCACCGGGCAGTTCAAAAGCCCGGAGTACACCGCGATCAATCCCAACCAGTCGCTGCCGGCGATCGACGACGACGGCTTCATTGTCTGGGAATCAAATGCCATCCTGCAGTACGCTGCTGACAAGGACGGCAAGGAAGAGTACTACCCGAAAGACCTGAAAACGCGGACTGACGTCAACCGCTGGTTATTGTGGGAAGCGAATCAGTGGTTCCCGAGCTGCTACACATTTTTGGTAGAGAACGTGGTGAAACAGCTTCTGGAACAGAAACCGGATCAGAAGATCCTGGAAGCGGCGACACCGAAATTTCACCAGCTCGCCGGTATCATTGACAAAGCAGTCGAGAAGCAGCCGTTCCTGTGTGGCGACAAAGTGACGATCGCTGATATCGCTGTTGCCTCGCCAATGCATCTGCACAAGTGGCAAAAGCTGCCGCTCGACCAGCACCCGAACCTGGTCGCATGGATGAAGCGCGTCGAAGGCCTGCCTTGCTGGAAAGAAACCGACGCCGCGAAGCTGCTGGGCCTGAGCTAACAGTTAATTCGAGCATCCGCAAACCGGGCGAACCAAACTGGTTCGCCCGGTTTACATTTTAGTCACGCTCCATGCCGTCGGATGCCACATATCCCCCATCAATGGCGATGCAAACGCCGGTCACGTGATCTGACGCCGCCGAGACAAGATACAGGCAGGTGCCGATGATGTCCTTTGTGTCACCCAGACGCCCACTCGGTGTTCGTCGAACCAGCGCATTCTCCAGTGGCGAGCCCTTGATTTCGGCGGTCATCTCAGTCAGAAAGAATCCCGGTGCGATCGCATTCACCTGAATACCGTAATCCGCGAGTTCGACGGCGTTCACCTTGGTCAGACCAACGATGGCGTGCTTGGACGCCGTGTACGCAACCTGTAGCCCCTTGCTCGGCGCCGTCAAGCCATAAATAGACGAGATGTTGACGATCTTTCCGCCGCCCTGGGCTTTCATCATGCGCGCGGCGTGCTTGGTACACAGGAAAGTTCCTGTCACGTTGACATTCATCACATGATCCCAGTCTGAACGCTCCAACTCGAACACCGACTTGCGATTTACCGCGCCGGCGTTATTGATGAGGATGTCCAGTCTGCCGTACCTGTCAGCGATTGCCTTCATGGTTTTCTCGACCGACGTTTCGTCACTGACATCGAGCTGGAATGCCGCACCGTCCGGCCCGAGTTGCTCGAGCACCTCGGCATTGCGATCGGTGCGTCGCGAACCGATCGCGACTTTCGCGCCGGCATCACGCATTGCCAACGCCATTTCGCGACCGATTCCACTGTTGCCGCCGGTTACCAGGGCAACCCGGCCTTCAAGTGAAAATATTCGGTTACTCATTGTTCTTCCCCTCTTCGCTTTGACTTCGCACCCACCGACAATTCAAAGCGCAACGCGTTGCCTTATGCATGCTCGCGTTCGTTTGATCTCGCTGTTCCTCAACGTCCTCCGCGTCTTTTGCGGTGAGCGCCTCCCTGGTGCTATTAGAAAGACCTCGGCAGACCGAGAACGTGCTCGGCAATATAGGAAAGGACCAGATTGGTAGA
The DNA here is from genome assembly GCA_041637935.1 of Burkholderiales bacterium. GTDB lineage: Bacteria > Pseudomonadota > Gammaproteobacteria > Burkholderiales > Eutrophovitaceae > SG8-40. The sequence goes on from JBFKXV010000515.1 coordinate 2,129, forward strand.
GACTGGCGCAACCTGGTACAAGCGCGTCTCACGGAACTTGCGTTCGATATCGTACTCCGCCGCGAAGCCGAAGCCACCGTGTGTTTGCAGGCAAACGTTAGCAG
>JBFKXV010000516.1:0-2227 GCA_041637935.1 Burkholderiales bacterium
GGCTCACCCGTAGCCGGCTCGCAGGTGAACCCGCCGACGCACTGATCACACCGCGGTTGGCACATTTCGCGCTCCTCGACTTTCATCGGGCGAACGAGGCGATCGAGGCAGGCGAGGAAGCGGCACAAAAAGTAATGTCGCAAATAACGTCGCTTCTGGACCGGTGATCACAACCTGCAGCGTCTTGGCGCCGCGTCAGATGCTCGCAGCAACCCGTTAGGATTTGCGCGCTTATGCTGTCATCGTTGCTTCGCACAATCGAGCAAGGTTTTGGACCCCTGCTGTCGTCAGCAGGCGACATCGCCTTTATGATCGGCCTGTTAATGCTGGCCTACGTCATTGTGGCACCGTCGATACGTATTTTTGTCGAGATACAGGCGGCCAACCTCGGGATCGAACGTGAGTGGATCATGCATTGCATGTCGTGCCGGCGCGTGACCGTGGTGGCCGGCTCCGAGTGCGAACACTGCGGCCACAATCTCGGTATCCCATGGACAGTGCGCCTGCGGCAATTCTTTTCACGCGGCGGCGAACCACGCTGGTTGCAGTTGACACGCTGGGTGTACACCGCGCTCGGCATCGCTGCTTTCGGCTTGATCACCGTTGTCGCGCTCGGTGCATCTGGCGCATGGAGCCCGCAGAGTCACATTGAAAAGCTGTTCGTCGGCTTGTCGCTGCTGACCTGGGGGGGACTGGGTTGGCTGCTCGGCCGCGTCCTTGGCATCGGCACCGGCGGCCCTGTTTCACGGCTACGCGACGCAATCTTCAGTCTTGCACTGGTGGCGCTACTATTGACAACAACGACGCTTGCTACTGCTGCCAGACCGGTTGAAGAAACCATCATCGCACAGGTACGCGTCGAAGGTCAGGTCGCCCAGCTCGGGTCCCAGGCTATTGCCCTGGTGGGATACCAACTTGGCCTGGAATACTTATACGTCGAGCATGCCTTCGCGGGTTTTCGCCACGTTACGCCATTGGCAATCGTTGGTGCGCGACGTCTCGAATTGCCGCTTGGCAAGCGACAAAGCAGTGTTGTCGACTTCTTGTGGAAGCACGCCGCCGCACTGACCGAACGGGGCCTGGCGGTGCGCAAGCGCACCGATCAGTTTGTGGTTGTCGAGTCCGGGATCTACGAACTTGTGTTGCGCGGTGACGAGATCAGCATTCGTCACTACGCTTTGCCGACGTAAACACGCCGACGCCGTGTTCGCAAGCACATGAAACCTGGCAAGTGCATTCCGGGCTGGTGCCTGAACCTGCCAGGCAGTTAGCCGCCGGTAGCCACGGGTTTCAACGCGTCGCTTGCAACGCTTTTTTCAGCTGCGCTACCGTGGTGTTGCTGCCGCAGCAGATGACACCGACTTTGCTGCCGGCCAACTCATCACGCAAGTCGTACGCTGCCGCGAGCACCGCACCGGCCGCCGATTCGGCAAGCGTATGGCAGCATTCGATCCACCACAGCATGCCCTGCATGATCTCCTGATCAGTGACGAGACGAAAATCGTCCAGATGGCGCGACAACAGCTCCAGCGTCATCTCCGCTGCCTGCCCGGTTGCCAGACCCTCGGCAAAAGTTTCGTTGGGGCGCGTTTCAATTCGACCGCTGCGCCACGAGTCATGAACGGCAGGGGAAGCAGCCGCCTGTACGCCGACGACACGGATATCGCGGCTGATTGCCTTGGCCACAATCCCGGCACCAGCCGCGCCGCTGCCAAGGCCGACCGGGACAATCACCGTGTCGATGTCGGGCTGCTGTTCGAGCATCTCGAGCGTTTCGGTGGCGACTCCGGCAATCAGCAACGGCTCATTGGCTGAGTGAATGAAACGGTAACCGTGCTGCTGCGCCAGTTCTTGCGCGTTGCGGGCAGCCTCATCAAAGTTTGCGCCTTGCTCGATAATGTTGCCGCCCATGGCGCGTATGGCAGCCAGCTTATCCGGATTCGCGCCACCCGGCACGCAGATGGTTGCGACCGTTCCGAACAAACGCGCGGCATACGCCACCGATTGACCATGGTTGCCGGTGCTCGCGGCGACTACGCCCCGACGGCGCTCTTCGCCCGATAACGTCGCAAGCAGATTGATACCACCTCTGATCTTGAAGGCACCGATGGGTTGGCAATTCTCATGCTTGACCCATACTTCGGTGCCGATCAGCGCATCCAGCGATGGATATCGATTGAGCGGCGTAGGCTGAAGATACGGCCTGATGCGCTGCCGCGCCAAGAGA
>JBFKXV010000517.1:0-2225 GCA_041637935.1 Burkholderiales bacterium
CTGCGGGGATCGCAAACCGGAGAACACCTGAAAACTGCCCGGCTCGAAACTGCACAACATAATAGCGATTGCAGGCTGATCGTAATACTCGCACCCGGTGGCGCATACGCCCATGCCAACTGTGCCAATCCAATGATAGATGCCGGTGTTGACGCGCAGGTAATCGAGAATGTCACGCGCTTCTGACGCGATGCTGTCAGTTATATAAGCAAAACCCAGATTGGTCCCTTCGGATACGGACCCCAGCTGCGCCAGGCATTCGCGAGCGGCGTCGCGCCAGTTGGGCGACGCTGCGCATCCGTATGCGAATGCTTGCGATTGGTGGGCGGCGGACACGGGAATCGATTAACAAAGCCGGTATTGTCTTCTTTGTAGTGTACCGCGTGTGCATCAGGCCCGTTAGTGGCTTTGAACCATGCGGCAGGTGCGCTTGCCCATCAGTCGAGGTCGTCGCGCCAGCGCGAAACACCCCCGGCGGACGTGGCCGCACAGCCTGAACACGGATATAATTTGTTGTTTTCGTTGATTGTCGGAGGGCCAGCCAGTGTCTGCCCAAGCCACCGTTGCCACAACCACAGAACAGCCCCTGCTGCGCAAAGATGCGGGCGGCATCGCCACGCTCACTCTGAACCGCCCTGGCCACTACAACGCCCTTTCCGAAGAGCTGCTCTCCGCCTTGCAGACAACGCTGGAAGCAATCGGGGAGGACGCCTCGGTACGCGTGGTGGTCCTCGCTGCCAACGGACCGGCATTTTGTGCCGGGCATGATTTGAAGCAGATGCGCGCCAATCCGCGCAAGGATTACTACGATCGCCTTTTTGCGATGTGCAGCCGCTTCATGATGACTGCCACACGCATGCCGCAACCAGTCATTGCGCGGGTGCATGGACTGGCAACAGCAGCCGGCTGCCAACTGGTTGCGATGTGTGACCTGGCGGTCGCAGCACAAAGCGCCAAGTTTGCCACCTCAGGCATCAATTATGGTCTGTTCTGCTCGACCCCGTCGGTGGCACTCTCGAGCAACGTGTCGAGGAAGCAGGCTGCAGAAATGCTCTTCACCGGCGAGTTCATCGATGCAGCGACTGCAAAGGAATATGGGCTGGTCAATCGCGTCGTCGCTCTCGACAAGCTGGACGAGGAAATCAGCGCCATGGCTGCATCGATCATTCGCAAATCAGCCGTCGCCGTAGCGACCGGCAAGCGTATGTTCTACAAACAGATCGAAATGGGGATGGCGGATGCCTATGATTACGCGGCCGAAGTAATGGCATGCAACATGATGGCCGCGGATGCCGGAGAGGGAATCGACGCTTTCATACAGAAGCGCGCGCCCGAATGGAAACATCGCTGATCACGTGGCAACCGGCTACAGGTTTGCAGCAGATGGCCTCGTCAAAGCGGGGCCATTTTTTTGGCCGCGCTCTTGTCATAACAGCGCCGTTGAAACAATCGCACGTGGCGCGAAGCAGTTTTTCGTTTTAGGGGCAAAACACCGGGCGACGATGCGGCGAACACTCAGCGCGCTGGCATGCTTTGCACTGACGGCGTGCGCGCCAGCTTCCCAACGCGGCGCAGAACCCGACCTATGGGACCGTCTGGCTCGCGGTGGCACCATTTTGCTTATGGCACACGCCAATGCACCGTCACCGCACGCAGTGACGCCGGAATTCGCAACACAACGATGCGCCGGGCAGGATCACCTGTCCGAGCAGGGGCGAATTGCGGCGCAGCAACTGGCCGACAAGTTACGCGACCATGCGGTTTCGGTGGGCCGCGTGCTGACCAGCCACGACTGCCGCAGCATTGAAACCGCTGCAATCGTGTTTGGACGAGCAGAACCATGGAGCGTAATGGACGACACGTGCATCGACGATGCTGAATCGCTGAGGGACAAGAGCATGGCGTTGCGCGAAGCGATTAGCCGCTGGACATCGAGCGAAAACCTCGCGTTGGTGTCTCATCAAAGCAATATCAAAGCTGCGCTCGGTGTGACCACCAAGCCGGCAGAGATCGTCATTATCGAGCCGCTTGGAGATCGTGGCTTTCGCTTGCGCGGAACTTTGCCGTCAGAGTAATGCTGGATAATCGCTAGCAGGGTGTTGAAAAACGTCGCGAGCGGGCTTCAGTCGGGTGCGCCCTCGCTTCGATAGAACCAGTGCACAGGAACCGGAGTGTACAGAGGGAGCACATGAGGGCGAGAGGGAAGTTGGCGCGGCATGCCGTGC
>JBFKXV010000518.1:0-2222 GCA_041637935.1 Burkholderiales bacterium
AGACAACAATTTTCGACGCGATATCGAGCGCGCCGTGACCCAGGCGATTTTGGAAGACGTTGGTTCGGGCGATGCGACCGCCGCCCTGATCGGCGATGAAGTCCGCGCCCACGCGCATATCTTCACGCGTGAGGAGTGCACGGTTTGCGGTAGCGCCTGGCTCGATGAAGTGTTCCGTCAACTCGATTCCCGAATCAGCATCCAGTGGCACGTTAGCGACGGCGATCATGTCACCGCCAAAACATCGATCTGCGACTTGCGCGGCCCGGCCAGACCGCTGTTGACCGGCGAGCGAACTGCGCTCAATTTCCTGCAGACACTTTCTGCAGTGGCAACCAAAACCAGAACCTATGTCGAGGCAGTATCGGGCACCCGCGCTGCCATTCTTGACACCCGCAAGACCATCCCCGGCCTCAGACTGGCGCTGAAATATGCCGTCAGAACCGGCGGTGGCGTTAACCACCGTATCGGCCTGTATGACGGAATCTTGATCAAGGAGAACCATATTGCAGCTGCCGGCGGCGTCGCCGCGGTGCTGGCCAAGGCGCGTCAGATGAATTCGGCGATACCAATCCAGGTCGAGGTCGAAAAAATCGAGCAATTACAACAAGCGATCGCCGGCGGTGCGAAATTGATCCTGCTTGATAACTTCACCAATGAGCAAATGGCCGAGGCTGTCAAAGTCACCGCTGGTCGCGCCGAACTGGAAGCATCCGGGGGCATTACACTGGACAATGTTCGTCAAGTCGCCGAGACGGGCGTTGATCGAATTTCTATTGGCGACCTGACCAAAGACATTCAGGCTGTCGATCTTTCGATGCGATTTATCGCCATGGACTGACTGTGCCGTACGTCACCACAAGCCGCGCGACCCGAGCGCGGGTAATCAGCGGCATCGAGCAGCCGCTCAGGACTTGGCCGAACGATAGTACGCCGCTAGGACGTTCATGATGCGCCCGTTAAATTCCTCGAACTCCTCAAACAAGGCACTGAGCCCCTGTTCCTGATCTTCTGTCCAATCCGTGAGCTCATCTTTTTGTTCGTCATCGGAAGGCATACCCGCAGGAAACGCGACTTTTATAGCGCGGCGAACAATTCCCGCAATATCATCAAGGCCGAGTGATTCCAGGCGGCCTGCCGCCTCCGAGATCTCCTCGCAAGACGCCCACCGAAAGTACTGCTCGAACGATGCGCCGCTGTTGACCTCCTGGCTGAGCATCTCGACGTGATAGACCATCAGATCAGCCGCATCCAGGTTGCGCCCGTGCTCGCGATTCTCCAGAGCCTGTGTGTAAACCCGTGAGATCAGCTCCACGTTCTCGCTGGTAGCCATTTCCTCCATGCTGTTCTCCCCCGGGGTGGACTCGGTGCCAGGTCAGCCAAGCGGTTTGCGTGCCACCAGATCGACCAACGCCGCCATTCCGCTATGGCGCGGGCCCTCATCGAGCACGGCTTCGTACTCGCGCACGCTTTCAATCTCCCAGTTTGCGAACGCCTCGCGCAGCATGTCGACGGTATAAAGGTTCTCGAGTTTTCCGGGACCACCTGATGAGTACTGCAATTGCTTCACACCGTAACCTTCCATCAGCACGACGCCACCGGGCTTGAGTGCTGTCCAGAATCCGTCGAACAAGACCTTGCGCTCAGCAGGCGAAGCGAACTGGATGAAGATGCAGACAACTGCGTCGAATTCACCTCCTGGCCACCGCCAGCGCATCAGGTCGGCACATTCGAATCGCACCGAAACACCCCGGATTTCGGCGAGCTTGCGCGCCTTTTCGATTCCCAGGGGAGAAATGTCCACCGACAACACCTCACAGCCTTGCTGAGCGAGCCAGACGCCGTTGCGGCCCTCGCCGTCAGCGACTGCCAGCACGCGCCTACCGGGCTCGAACAGCGCCTGGTGCGACGTCAGGAACGCATTCGGCTCGGTGCCGAATATATAGGTCTCAGTGGCAAAGCGCGTGTCCCAGAACGCACGCGCATCATCAAAGCCCTGGGGCGAAGCCATTGATTTGTGCCGCCCCAGCCTAGCCGTCGAGGTGCTCGGCAATCACGCTTTCGATGGCTGCCCGCTTGGCATCGACTACGACGGGTTTGGTGCTTTGCCCAATGGCGGTATCGGGGTCCTTCAGGCCGTGTCCGGTCAAAGTACAGACAATGGTCGAACCCTCGCCGATCAGGCCCAGCTCCAAATCCTTACAGACGCCCGCAATCGAGGC
>JBFKXV010000519.1:0-2222 GCA_041637935.1 Burkholderiales bacterium
CAGTCGTTCTCCGGGCTTTGGCTGACTGGCCTGAGAGTCGCGAATGGCGGCCAGGATGTTGAAATCGAAGTCAGTGCCATGCGTCCCGAGCTGGAGCCGACCTATGTGCGCCGCCTCAACCGTGAGGAAGTGATGCGCGGACACGCCTTCGCCGAGCTTGAATTGCGTCGACCTGAATCGACTGATCCGGCGGTACCGGCACAGGCCGCCTATATCGAGTTCCGTATCTCGACACTGCCGCCAGTTGCTGCTGCCGGCTCCAAGGCAGGGCGATGAAGCAACTCAAACAGCAATGGCGCGAACTCGAACAGCGCTTTTCCGCTTTGACCAGACGAGAGCGCGGCATTTTGCTCGGCGGCGGGCTCGCGCTCATTCTGATCGTGGGTTTTTCGCTAGCCGACTCTTCGCTGGCGCGGCAACGCCTGCTGAGTAAGGAAATCGTCAAGGCGCAGAGCGATGCGGCAATGGCCAAAGCGCAGGCGGAAGTGATCGTGCGGCAATTGGCGTTGGATCCGGATGACCGGGCGCGGGCGCGCATTGCAGAATTGTCCAGGGACACGCGTGGCCTCGACGCACAGATGCAGGGACTCAACCGCGGCCTGATCGCGCCGGAACAAATGGCGGAAATCCTGCAAAGAATGCTCGCGCGTGACAGAGGAGTAAAACTGGTCAGTCTGAAAACGCTGCCGGTTTCACGGCTTATTGAAAGCCAACAGTCCGAAAATGGTGCCAGTGTCTACAAGCACGGAATCGAGATCACGCTGCAAGGCCGCTATCTGGACATGCTGGACTACCTGGCCAGGCTGGAAGGGCTGCCGTGGCAAATGTTCTGGTCGCAGGCGCGAATGGACGCGAAAGACTATCCGGCGGTTCGCATCACGGTAACCGTATTCACTCTTTCTCTGGATGAAGAGTGGTTGGTGGTGTGATGCGAATGATGATTCCAATTCATGCTGGTCTGGCACTTGCATTGGTTGCTGTGACGTCGAACGCGCAACCGCTGCGGGATCCGACGCGACCGCCGCCTGGTGCGGTCGTCGTGTCCAAAGCGGCTGGCAAAGCGGTTGCGCGCAAGACGATGACGTTGCAGACGGTGTTGATCTCGCCGGAGCGGCGTACGGTGGTGATCAGCGGTCGCGTCATGTCGCTGGGCGACAGGATGAACGGTTACCGGCTGGTTGAAATTCGCGAAGCCGAAGTGGTGATGAAAGGTTCGAAAGGAACGCGCACATTGCATTTGTATCCGGCGGTGAGCAAGGTCGCTGCCACGGTGGCGACGCTGCCTGAAAAAACGAAAGGTCGCGAATGAGCAACTCGATTGCAAAACCGCTTGAGCAGCGCCAAGTGGGCGCAATGAGCTGGCTGCCGCTCGGTCAGGGTGTGCTCGTCGCCGCGTCGATTGTTGGATTGGCCTCATGCGCCGCAATCGCGCCACCGCCGCTGGAATACGAAACGGCAAGACAGGAGATGGACCGGGCGGCCACATCGCAACTGGCGGCGCAGCAGCCGCAAGCAGTGAGCGAGGCATTGCTGCCGCCGATCAGAATCGAAATGCCACAGGTCGATGGCCAGCCAATCGAACCCACTTTTGATTTGCAGGTGAGCAAAGCGCCGGCCAATCAGGTTTTTCTTGCGCTTGTCGAAGGCACCCCCTACAGCATGGTGGTGCATCCTGACGTCAAGGAGCCGATCTCCATCAAACTCAAGGGTGTGACCGTTTTCGAAGCGCTGCAGACGATTCGCGAGGTCTATGGTTACGAGTACGGTGTTGCGGGGACGCGCATTACGATCAAGCCGATCGGTCTGCAGACGCGGGTGTTTCAGGTCAATTATCTTGTTTCGCAACGAAAAGGCGAAACCGAGGTTCGCATCAGTTCTGGCGCTATTTCGGACACGACAGGCGGTGGCACGCAAGGCGGAACATCGGGAACTGCTGTCGCCGGGGCAACCAGCGAGTCGCTTAAAAGCAGCCGCGTAACAACCTCCCTGGACAATGATCTGTGGTCGGAGATTGCAACGGCGGTCAAGGCGATGATCGGGACCGAGGCTGGGCGCAACGTGGTCGTCAGTCCCCAGGCCGGCGTGATTGTGGTGCGCGCCCTGCCCGCCGAGTTGCGCAGTGTCGCTGAACTGCTCGACACCATGGCGGTGGTCGTCGAACGGCAGGTGATGCTGGAAGCCAAAATTATCGAAGTGCGCCTGACTGATGGCACGCAGACCGG
>JBFKXV010000520.1:0-2211 GCA_041637935.1 Burkholderiales bacterium
CCCTCGCAGGGTGAGGGTTTCGAAGGCTTCGCACTTGCTCACAACGTGCATTCAGAAAAAGAGGTCGACGAGGTGATGGCGCAAGCTTTGCAAGCCGGCGCAACGCTGATCAAGAAACCGCAGAAGGTTTTCTGGGGTGGCTACAGCGGCTACTTCAAGGACCTCGACGGACATTTGTGGGAGGTCGCGCATAATCCATTTTTCTGGGTCGGTCCGGAAGATCCGGACACATAGAATGTGAAATCCGGAGATGGAAATGGCACCTACAAGTGCTACGAGCTTGTCGGCGACAGTGCTCAAGTTGGCCGTCAGTGCGCGTTCACCCCATCAGTCTCGGATCAATCCGCCGCTCCATGACCGTCCGCATGCGTTGAACTCTTTGTCAATAGTCCGCAGCAATGAAATCTCTAACCGAAGCCGTCGCCACCGCCGTTGATGCCGCGTTTGAAGACCCGGCCCTGTCGGACTTCGCTCCGATCACGGATGTTCATGGAGACATCCTGCGCCGCTACTACCGCAGCGACAAAACAACCGAGTACGAAGTTTGTGTTTATCGTGATAAGTGGTGGACCAAGGCTGGCGGTGCAGTGCATGCAGATCTGTTTTGCCTGGTCAGTCAGGTGCAGCAAGCCCTCGGCGGCTGCAGCCAGTCCTGGCTGAACCCCAACTACGACCTTCCGCTCGAGCACTTTCAATACAGCCTTGGAAAGTCTGCAGACCGTGTAACGCGAGAAATCCGTTCGGCCGAGGACGCAGCAGGGTTCGCGGAAGCGCTATCGCAGTTTTTGCGCGAGGCGGGATTGGGATGGTTTGCCCAATTCAATTCGCGCGAAGGAATCGCGAATTATTTGCGCGGTGAAGGCCATTTCCATTCCCTCGCCCGTTACCACGCACACTTCGGCGATCATGCGGGGGCGTTGACGGCAGTAATACAATATATAAAGACTTTGCCGCGTCAGAATGAACAAGAGCTCGAAGCACTCGCGTCTATCGGACTTCTCACGGAAGACGACCGCCGCTTACTGGCATCGGCCGCGCTTCAGGAGCAAAAGGAGTACGAAAGGCGAGTACGTGAGTGGCTAGCGTCACGAGACGAGGGTGTGAAATAGCCTGGTCGCTGTTCAGGGTCAGTCTACGACGTCGCTAGCCGTGTAAAACCAACCGGAACATTCCGACACAACAACCGGGAATTTGATGCTCAGGCTGGGAATCGACCTTGGGGGAACGAAGACCGAGATCATCGCCTTGGATGACGGCGGTCAGGAGTTGCTGCGCAAGCGCGTCACGACTAAGCGTGGCGATTACGCTGCAACACTGACGACCATCGAGTCGCTGGTTGAGGCGGCCGAACGCGAACTGGGCGCGCAGGGTACTGTGGGCATCGGCACGCCGGGCACGATCTCTCCCGCCACCGGTCGCATGCGCAACTGCAACTCGACGTGGCTCAACGGCAAAGCGCTACGCGACGACTTGATGCAGCGACTCGGTCGCGACGTTCACATCGAAAACGACGCCAACTGTTTCGCGATGTCGGAGGCGACCGACGGAGCCGGTGCCGGCCATCGCGTAGTGTTCGGCGTGATCCTCGGAACAGGAGTCGGTGGCGGCATCGTGGTAGACGGCAAGCTTCTGCCTGGGCGCAACCGTGTCGCCGGCGAGTGGGGACACAACCCATTGCCGTGGCAGCGCGACGACGAGCGGCCGGGACCAGCCTGTTACTGCGGGAAAAACAACTGCATCGAAACTTTCCTGTCCGGCCCGGGGCTCAGCGGCGACCACGCGCGCCATAACGGCATCGAACTTTCCGCAAAAGAAATCGTCACTGCAGCGGAACGGGATGAAGCTTGCAGCCTGGCGAGCGTGGAACGCTACGAGGATCGCCTGGCCCGAGCACTGGCGCATGTGATCAACGTCCTTGATCCGGACGCCATCGTGCTCGGCGGCGGCATGTCAAATGTTACGCGCTGGTACCAGAGCGTGCCGCAGCTGTGGTCGCAGTGGGTTTTCGCGGATCGCGTCGATACCTTGCTGCTGCGAAACCAACACGGCGATTCCAGCGGTGTGCGCGGCGCAGCCTGGCTGGGTGGTTGAATAACAAACTGCCGGCTAAACGAAACACCAACAAACAGCGGTTGCCAATGGCCCGGCAGACAGGTTGAATCGCAACTGAGCTTTTCACCCCGTTGTGTGAACCTCTTCACGATGTTGGCA
>JBFKXV010000521.1:0-2207 GCA_041637935.1 Burkholderiales bacterium
GGCAGAATCGCCGGCGGTTGCCACCTGTCACGCAATATTCCACAGTTGCTGAATGACGCGAACTTCCGGTTTGCCGAATTGCACAGCGCCTATTTGCCCCGCTCGCCACGCTTTGCCGGCTACATCTACCGTGGAAGCGCCAACATCGACCACCACGCATAGCATCGAATAACTGACAGGAGCCGCGCCCGTCGCGGAAATGCAGACGCCGCTATCGCGGTCGCGCGCGACCGGCATTGCGTGGCGAAGAAGTTGTGCCGCCAGCAGCGCCCCGGTTAGGCGTTGCTCTCCTCGAGCCACTCGCGCGCCATGGCTTCATCGTCGAAAACCTGTATTTCGGTATCGAGAAAAAGGTCGCTGAGCAGCGCGACCCAGGCAACCATTTCCTGCTCGCTGATAATGGCAATGCGGCCCATGTCGTGCGCATGCTCACGGGCAAACCTGATGTCCTCCAGTGCGACGTCGAGTGTGTAGTCGAGCATTCCCCGCAGATCGACCAGCAAATTGAGCTTGCCGACGCGTTTGAGCTGGGCGCCGACTTCGTCTTCAAATTGCCGGTAGTCTGCAATCTTGAACTCGCCCATAACTGTTGCCACTGTGAGATTGCCTTCGTGTTGAATTGAGATCATGGTTGTCCCGAAGCGTTTACCTTATCGTTATCTTACCCGGCCATCGTTATCTTGCCTGGCGATCTTGGCCGGCCGTGCCCTGAACATGCCGCGCACCGGCAACGCGGACCAGTTTAGCAACCAGAACTGCAGCCGGCGCACCGTGCAGGAACAAGTCCAGAATATCAATTGGTCTGAAATGCGTACCGGCGAAAAGCATTTTCAACTTCTGCCACAGGTGCGGTTCGGCGCCAAACGGGGCCAGCGCCAGCAATACTGCAATGATCGCAATCAGCAAGAGCGGAGCGCGGTCGAGCCATTTCACGGTGTTGGCTGCTGCCTTGTTGGCTGCTCCGTCAGCAGCTTGCGTAACTCAATTTTCAGGACTTTTCCATAATTGTTCTTCGGCAAACTGCCGACAAAGCGATACTGGCGCGGGCGCTTGAATCGCGCCATACGCTCCAGACAGAAGGCGTCGAGTTCCTTTTCGCTTACCTGAAATTCAGGCTGCATGACAACAAAGGCGACTACCTCCTCGCCCCATTCGGCATGCGCCCGACCTACCACCGACACTTCCACCACTGCCGGGTGGTGCAGCAAGACCTCTTCGACCTCACGCGGATAGATGTTGGTTCCGCCGCTGATGATCAGGTCCTTGGAGCGATCGCGCAGCGTCAGAAACCCGTCATCATCGAACGAGCCGACATCGCCGGTATGCAACCACCCGTTGCGCCAGGTCTCTTTGGTTGCCTGCGGGTTTTGCCAGTACCCCTGTGCTACGACATCACCGCGAACCAGAATTTCCCCGATTTCATTTGCCGCCAGCGGCTGGTCATTATCGTCTGCCACGATCACCTCAACCGGGGATTGGGCAACACCGACCGATGCAAGGCGCTCGAGGTAGCGCGGATGCGCACTGTCATTGATGCGCTCACGCGACAACGCCGTGATCGTCATCGGTGCCTCGCCCTGGCCATAGATCTGCACAAATCGCGGGCCAAGCGCGCGCAACGCATCCTGAATATCGGCCACATACATTGGCCCGCCGCCGTAAACAATGGTTTTCAGGCCAGTCAGATCCGGCGCATGCTCACCGGCATGCGATACCAGCCGCTGCACCATCGTCGGCGCCAGGAACATTGACACTCCCTGCCATCGCGAACACAGCGAAAACACTTCGGCCGGATCGAAATGCCCGCTCTCGGGTATCACCTGATTGGCCGCCTTCAGCGCGTGCGGCATATCGTAAATGCCCGACCCGTGCGACATCGGCGCAGCGTGTACGATGCAATCCGCCGCGTTGATCTGATCAACATCGGTAAAGTAACTTTGCGTCGCACACATCAGATTCCGGTGGCTGATCATCACGCCTTTGGGTTGACCGGTGGTGCCGCTGGTGTAAAACAGCCAGGCAACATCTTCCGGTGCACTGGGATGAATGCTGAGCGTTGCCTCGGCCGATTGTAATGCCTGATACTCTGCCGATCCGACCTCAATGACCCGCTGCAGGTTGGCGAGCTCGGCGGTCAGCGGCGCAACTGTTTCGGTCAGGTCCGGGGTGACAAAGCACACCCGCGCGCCGCAATCCGACAGCATGTA
>JBFKXV010000522.1:0-2195 GCA_041637935.1 Burkholderiales bacterium
ATTGCGTACCGAAGCCGGGGTGATGATTTGCGACGGCAGCGGCGCGCCGGAAAGTGCCATCGCCATCGCCCGCTCGCCACAGGCTTCCGCCATCCGTAACCGGTCGGCATGAACCGCCGGAATCGCCGCACTATTGGCTAGCCCCATACCGAGCGCTTCGGTAATACAGGCCATGGTGCTGGCTGTGCCCATCACGGCGCAGGTACCGGCCGTCGTTGCCAAATTGGCTTCGATCTGGTCGATACTTTCGTCGCTGACTTCGCCGGCGCGGTAGCGCGCCCAGAAACGCCGGCAATCGGTGCACGCGCCGAGCCGCTCGCCGTGATACGGCATCGCCAGCATCGGGCCGGTGACGAGCTGAATCGCGGGAATGTCGGCCGATGCAGCCCCCATCAACTGTGCCGGCACCGTTTTGTCGCAGCCGCCGATGAGCACGCAGGCGTCGATCGGTTGCGCGCGAATCATTTCTTCGACATCGACCGACATCAGATTTCGAAACATCATGCTGGTTGGCGACAGAAACACCTCGCCCAGCGAAATAGTTGGAAAGTCGACCGGCAGGCCGCCAGCTTTGAGCACACCGCGTTTGACCGCGTCGACCAGCTCCGGCATTGAGCGATGACAATTGTTGAAACCGCTCGGTGAAGTGGCAATACCAACGATCGGCCGATCGAGCATGTCTTTGGAATAGCCCATCGAGCGGGCAAACGAGCGGCGCAGGTAAGCCGCGAAACCCGGGTCGCCATAGTTTGTCAGGTTGCGGCGAATACCGCGCGATTTATTCTTCTCGGCCATCAGTCAATCAGAGCGCAAAGGGCCATGTATCATAGACATCGCGCCTGCGCTGCACAACTTCCTGTATTGATGATTGGTCTGCCTTGATCATGTCCGGCTCAGATAGATATTTGCTTCGACTTGTCGTTGCCGCCTGCTTGACAGCCTGCATGAGCGGCGCTGCGCAGGCAAACGATGCGGGTGATGGGACTTATACGAAGATACAGTTCGACGCAAATGCTTCGCAGCGCGTCGAAAACGACTCCATGCGTGCGAGACTGTTTGTCGAGGTCGAGGACAGCACGCCATCGGCAGCCGCGGCCAGGGTTGCGCAGGTGACAAATGATGCACTGCGAGGACTGCGTAAAGATGCTGACTTGCGCGTGCGTACTGGAACGTACCGGACTTATCCGACCAGTGACAGGGGCAGAATTACCGGTTGGCGTGCGCGCAGTGAACTCATAATCGAAAGCGACAAGATCGACCAGGTGTCGGCCGCCATCGCATCAGTGTCGGACACCATGCACCTCGAGAGCGTCGAGTTTTTCCCGTCAACAACGCTACGCGATCAGGTCGAAACCGTTCTAATCGATCAGGCGATCAAGGCATTCCGGCAAAAAGCGCGCCGAATCGCCAAGAGCTTCGGTGCCACACGCTTCGAGGTATTGGATGCGCAAGTCACCAGCCTCGGCAACGGTGTGCCGCCAAGGCCAATGATGCGGGCAATGTCCGCCGAAAGTAGCGGCATTGCACCTGAGTTCGGGGCGGGCACGACCCGCCTCAGTGTCAGCGTCGCCGGCACCATTTTGATTCCGCGTTAAGGGCTTGCAAGCTGCACGCGATGTTGATCCCGCGCCAATTACCGGCGCCGCTTCAGGCGCACCTTGGAATTGGCGCCCCCGAGCAGGCGCCCACTAACTAGCGCCTCCGAGCAGGCGCCCGTTAACTGGCGCCGCCGGCGCGGCGGCGTACCTTGCTGTCCGCCAACTGGTTCTCACGCACGCGAACAACGACTCCGCGGTCGCGTTGCTCAGCCAATCCAATGCGCCGCCAGACACGACCGCGCCATACATGCCAGCCTGCGAGCAGCGGTAATCCCAAACCGACCGCCCAATGCACGATGGCCATCACGCTGCGCACTGCGTCAGACCCGACGTAGTAGAGCAAATAGCCGGTCACTATCAGCGCCAGCATCACCGAAAAGAAAATCGTTCCTGTGATGCGATTGCGGGCTGCACCCCAGGCACGCTGTACATGGCCAGGCAAAACGCTGCCGAACCCGATCAGGAATGCGGCAGCCGCGATACCGTGCACACGCAGCCACCACGGTTCGAGCGGATGCAACGTCGGCCCGAACTCGCCCTCAGTACGAACAAAATAATGGAATACCAGCCACAATATCCCCGACAGGACCAGCAACG
>JBFKXV010000523.1:0-2178 GCA_041637935.1 Burkholderiales bacterium
CCGGGCGTGAAAGGGGGTGGCCAGTTGGAGGGGCGCGACCAGGAAGGTCGCGGGCGTATGTTCGTGGTCAAGAAAATCAAGGGACAGGAAGTCTTCCTCGATGGCAACCACCCGCTGGCTGGTACAGCGCTGCGCTTCGTGGTGACGGTGATTAGCGTGCACGCCGCGTCAGAGGAGGAAATCGCGCACGGCCATGTGCACGGAGACGGAGGTCATGATCACTAAGCGTGCATCGCAACAAAAATATCATACAGCCCGTGAATTGCGCATTTTCTCTTGATATTCCTGCTGATCGATCTCTCCGCGGGTGTAACGCTCTTGCAGAATTTCCTGTGCAGACGTTTTTCGCGTGCTTCTGCCGCTCAACCACCTGGCGAGAGCGATGATACTCAGAATCACCGGGCCCCAGAGCAAGATCATGAAAACCCAGCCGAAGTTCATTCCTCAACCAAAACCACCTAATTCGCGAAACATTTTCGAGTCTCCTTGTGGTCGTCAGTTATCATGCTTATTGTTGCTCGTCTGAACCGTGACTCGTCGGACTGCCCCGCAGCGCCGATTCCAGCGTTCATGCCGGTGTTCTCTTGCCAGCATCGGCAACATCGACCTCGTCTGGCGGCGGTGCCATTTTCGGCAGACCCCGGCCGCGCCAGAATGAAAAAATGGCGGGAAAAACAATCAGCACCAGAATCAATGCCGAGCCAACACCGCCAAGCATCGGCGCGGCGATGCGCTTCATGACATCCGCTCCACTCCCGCTGCTGTACATGATCGGTACCAGCCCCAGGAACAGCGCCAGTCCGGTCATCAACATTGGTCGGATACGCTGACTGGCACCCTCTGCGATGGCGTCCGTCAAGTCTTTGCGAGATTTGAGTGAGCCGTCTGCGACATGTTTGCGCCACGCCAGGTCCAGATAAAGCATCATCAATAATCCCAACTCGACGGCGAGACCGGCGACCGCGATCATGCCGACTGCTACCGCCACGCTCAGGTTGTATTCAAGCGCTGACAACAGCCAGATGCTGCCGATCAACGAGAACGGCAGTGCGGTCATCACCACCAGGGTCTCGGTCAACGAATTGCGGTGCATGTAGAGCATGAAGAAGATCACAAAAATTGTCAGCGGTACCAACACTGACAGGCGTGCTTTGGCGCGCTCGTAGTAGGTGAACTGTCCGGCCCAATCAAGGCGATAGCCGGGCGGTATGGTGATCTTGTCGGCAACGACACGGCGTGCGAGGTCGACATAATCGGCAATGCCGATGTCCTTGTTCACGTCAACGAAAACAAAACTGACCAGTTGACCGTCTTCGTTTCTGAGTGCGGGCGGACCAGTGCGAAACTGAATGTCGGCAACTTGCGTGATCGGAATCTGCGCGCCAGTGGAAGTAGTGACAAAGACCCGCTCGAGCGCGTCGATGTTGTCGCGATACTCGCGCGCATAACGCACCAGAATGGCGTAACGCTCGCGACCCTCAACGGTTTCGCTCACCTTCGCGCCACCCATCGCGGCCTCGATGACGCTCTGCACGTCGTTGACGTTCAAACCGAAGCGCGCCGCGGCTTTGCGGTCGATGTCGAAATCGAGGAAGTAGCCACCAGTTGCCCGTTCGGCAAACGCACTGCGTGTGTACGGCGCCGTCCGTTCGTCGTCCTGCAAGACCCGCTCGATTTCAACACCAACGCGCTCGATGACTGCGAGTTCCGGACCGAACACTTTGATGCCAAGTGACGAACGAATGCCGGTCGCGAGCATTTCCGTGCGCGTTTGAATTGGCATCCACCAGACATTCGGCATGCCGGGAAAACGCATCGCGCCATCCATTTCACCGATCAGCTTGTCCCATGTCATGCCCTCACGCCATTCACTCTGGGGTTTGAGCGTTATGTTCATTTCCATCATGGAAAGCGGTGCTGGATCGGTCGGGCTGGTACTGCGACCGGCTTTGCCAAACACGCGCTCGACCTCGGGGAATTTCTTTAGTTCGCGGTCCATGGTCTGCAATACCCGGGTCGCTTCCTCGATGGAGATGCCGGGTAGCGCGGTGGGCATGTAGAGAATGCTGCCTTCGTTGAGTGGCGGCATGAACTCGTTGCCGAGGCTACGGTACACGTGCACCGTGAACACCAACGCGAGCATCGCGACAATCACCACCGGCCAACGCAGGAAAACGG
>JBFKXV010000524.1:0-2136 GCA_041637935.1 Burkholderiales bacterium
AACGCGTACGCCATTTCCGCTAATCCCTTCAATAAACGCCTCGGACACGGCAATGGCACTTTTCATATGATCAAGATAACCGTTCGCGTAGTGCCGGGCTAGCAACGCAAACGGCCAGGCATTGAACAGTGCACCACCGAACATGCGGCGGACATGAAACATTCCATCGATTACTTCCGCCGGTCCTGCGAGAATCGCACCGTTGAGTGAATTGAAGTATTTCCACAACGACACATACACTGTGTCAAAGGGCTTTGCGTAATCTGCCGGCGAAATCCCGGTATAGGCCGAAGCGATGTAAAGACGCGCTCCGTCCAGGTGAAGTCGCATGCCTTGCTCGCGGGCACGCTTGCAGATTTTTGTCATCTCACCGTGGTCGAACAATTCACCGCCAAGGCGCCGCACAGGTGATTCGATGGAGATCGCGCCGACCGGCGCAGCAACCCTGCCCGACTGCGTCCGACGCAATGCCTCTTCCACCTGCTGCCAGGTGAATGTAGCTTGCCCGGGTGCCAGCGGAAGCAAAGTCAGGTTGCTCAACGTCTGGCTTGAATCGCCGGTGTCGTTATAAATGTGACTGACTTCCTGGACGATGACCCGGCGACGCTCGCCGGCGAGTTTGCGGACCGCCAGGTGATTGGCAAGTGTTCCGGTGGGCATGAAAAGGGCGCGCTCCTTGCCCAACTGACGAGCGAAGAAATCCTCAACTTCTTCAACCAGGCCGCCAAGACCATAAATCTCCGCCTCGGGCGATTGCTCGGCAGTCAGGCGTGCCAACTCGGCCGTAATCTCGGCCGGCGACAGATGTAAAACATCACCGTAAAGAAAGATTTTTGTCCGCTCGTTCATGGTTCAGTACAGGGTACACACAACATTATGGCGGGTGTAACGGGATCAGTCACATCGCCGCCAATCTCATTGATACGCGGCGACGCAATCGACCGCATTTCATGCACCATCTTACAAGTACCGGACAATCGGTAACAATTTCGCGTGCGCAAATCGCCTTTGGCCGACAGTGTCGGTCTAAGACACGGGATGTCAGAGCCGCTGCGCGGTTGGTAAAACGTCTGGGGTAAGGCGCGACCGAGCTTGAGTGCGCGCGCTTGAGCTAGGAGATTCGATTACTCAGGGCGCTCGGCCCGCACAGCGTCGAGTTGTTTCTGGGCTTGCTCGACGGCGCGTTGATTGGCCGCTTGACGCTTAAAATAAGCCTCGGTCAAGCGGCTCGCTCCACCGGCCGTGCCGATACGCTCGCCAGGCCGTGGATCCTTGCCGTCTTCGAGTGCGGCTTTGGCGTTCTTCAGCTGCTGTTCCGCTTGCCGGATTTTCTCTTGCCGCGCTTTGGCCTGCTCAGAACGCTGTACCACCCCTGCTGCGCGTTGTGCGCCTCTGCGAGCGGATTCTTCCGCACGTTGGCGTGCCTCCGGATCAACTTCTGGCGCAGGTTCAACCCCGCCAACCTCACGCGCACCCTCGATTGGTACGTCAGAGTAAATCACTCTGCCGTCCGGCGTCACGTATTTCTTGATCGCTTCGGCTCCGGCGAAGCTGGTGGCAATCAAGCAAATTGATGCCGCGAGGAACGCTCGCCGGGATGCCTTACACATTATCTGCTCTCCATACTGAGGTGATTAGCCAGGTTTTAGCCACGCTGCCAAGCGAAATAGGAGCAAATTCCGGTCCGGACTGGTGCCAAACGGCACTACCTCCAAGTAAGTAAGTCCGGCCGCGCACGCGTCGGCGAGCAATCACCCACGCAGATCACGGTCGCATTTGCCGTTCACCCTCACCACGAGATGCGTCAGCGCCCGTGCCAGTCGATACGCCGACGTCTGCTGAGCTACTGCTGGTTGCGCGGCTGGCAACTCGCCCAGCGCGGTCTGTTCATCGGCCGCGCCTTTGCTTATCTCAGGACAGCCCCGGTTCGCGTGCCTGCTGCCCGGCATGGAACCCGGTGTAGATATAAACCGGTGTGTCGAGGTCTCCCAGTACTTCCTTGACTACGGGGTAGACGTCATTCCAATCGAGGCCTCCGACCCCGGTCGCGAGCTTCGGCAGTGCAAGAGAGGTGATTGCCTCTTTCGTGACGATCTTGGTCAGTTCTTTGAGGCTATCGCGCACATGCTTCAGGGT
>JBFKXV010000525.1:0-2128 GCA_041637935.1 Burkholderiales bacterium
GCGTGGTTGTGGCAAAACGCTGCGGAGTTTGGCGGCGATCGGGATCGAATCTATGTAACCGGCCATTCGGCCGGCGGACATCTTGCTGCCATGTTGCTGGCAACTGACTGGCCCGCTTTCAGTTCGGGACTTCCAGACGATCTTGTCAAAGGCGTGTGTGCGATATCAGGTCTGTTCGAACTCGAACCGATTCAACTTTCCTACCTCAACCAGAAGCTTGGCATGGACCCGGAAATGGCCAAGCGCAACTCGCCTGCATTGCTGGACTACCCGATCGAGGCGCCATTACTGCTAATCGTCGGCAAAGACGAGTCCGACGAGTACCACCGCCAATCTGAAGTGATGGCCGAAAAGTGGCGCAAACTGGGCTACCCGCAGCAACTGCACGTCCCCGATGGGCTGGACCATTTCGCCATTGTCGATTCGCTGATCGATCCAAACGCCGAGCTGGTGCAGTGGCAGTTGGATGCCATGCCGCGTTAGTCAAGCCGTTTAGATACCTTCGCAAGGAGGCGCGTATGGATTCCCGGTCTTTTGCATCGTCTGCCAATGCGGTTGCAGTCACACTCTTGGTTTACGTTGTCTGCAATGTTGTACTCATTAATTACAGTGTCGCTGGGGAGCGTGAAGACCGGACCCGACAGCTTCTGTTTACCCAACGAGACTATTACAACCAAGGCAACGAGATAGGCGATCTCTCACTTTACTTGGGCATGTATGCCGACGACGCCGTGCGCGTTTCGCCAACAGGAACGCAACGAGGGATCGAAGAGATCACGGCATTTTTCGTGGGAGTGCTGAAAAAATGGAAAGCGAGAGTCGTTTACAAAAGTGGGGTGGCGCAGGGTGACAGCATGGCGCTGCAGTTCACCTGGGTCGCCACCCACCGCGCATCGGGCAGGACCATCGAGATGGATATGGCAGCCTTCGTGACATTCAACGATGAAGGCAAGCGAACCTCCCATCATGTCTACCTCGACACTGCAAAGTTCTCCAAGTTTGTTGCGCAAGTCGAAGCGAAGGCGCAGCAGTGAAAGGCAGTAAAACGGTACGGGCACGTTAATACCGCATAGAGGGAGGACAATAAAGATGCAGGATCGGCGGCGCGCGATGCCCCCACCCGTGATCGCAACGCTGGAGCATCTAACCGGACCTTCCCGCGGTACGGTTAGCTGGCTCAGCCAATCGGCGATAGATGTTTCGCTGACGCCGGCGCGAATGGTTCAGGTTTCGACCGCACGTTCGGACGAACCGCCGGAAGGAGTGATTGCACGCCTGCACCAAACCGATGGAACCTATGACATTGAAACACCGGCAAACCGAAAAGTGTGGGTTAATGGTGTTCCTGTCGCTGCGAACAGACTCGAACACTGCGACATGATCGAATTCGGCGAATCGGGACCTTTGTCCCGCTTTCGACTGCAAGGTGACAGCCGACCGCTCCCGAAAACAGTCACTGATATCGCTGACGATACGATTGACTATCTGCGAACGAGTCGCCGGCCATTTGCCAGTCGTGCTGTTAGCGCGGTCGGCGGCCTTACGCGGGAACTGGTTAATCGAACAACAATATTATTTCGCGTTAGCGTAGTCCTTGCGGTCGTCGCGTTAGCGATTCTGGTCTACAACCAACAACGCATGACTACCCGTCTCGAGCGAAGTGTCGAAAGAAGCGCGGCACAGATGGATAATTTCGCCGCTGCGCTGGCGCGTTCGCGAGAAGAAGCCTTGCGTCCGAGCGACTTGGCTGCATTACGCGAGGAGCTGGGACAACACGTGATTTCGAACGTGGAGCGCCTCAAGGCGCTGGAACGACGCTCTTCCGCCGCGCCGAGGGTGATCGCTGAATCGATGCCCGCGGTCGCATTCTTGCAAGGCGCTCACGGATTCAGGGAGCGTTTGAGCGGCCGGATGTTGCGTCACGTCGTCGATGAAAATGGTCGAATAGTGATATCGCCATTCGGCCGGCCATTGCTGTCACTGGAGAGCGAAGGACCGGTAGCGCAGGTGCAGTTTATCGGCACCGGTTTCCTCGTCGGCGATGGCGATGTCCTCGTCACCAACCGTCATGTGGCGCGTCCGGCAGAAGACGATACGTCGGGCAGAACCCCGGCGGATGGCCTCGAGC
>JBFKXV010000526.1:0-2122 GCA_041637935.1 Burkholderiales bacterium
TGAAACGACAGCGTCGCCATCAGATGCGTGGCATTGATCGGACCACCCCGAGTGAGAACCCAGATCAGCTGGAAGTCAGTAAAAGTGAACAACACCGAGAACGTCATGACCACTGCGATGATGGGCGAGAGCATCGGCAGCGTGACGTTACGAAACTGTTGCCATGGCGTCGCACCATCGATTGCTGCCGCCTCGTACAAAGTGGGAGATATTGTCTGCAGGCCGGCGAGCAGACAGATCGCCACGAACGGCACGCCGCGCCAGACATTGGCAGCAATGGTGGAAGCTCGCGCCAGATTCGGCTCGCCAAGGAAGTTGATGTACTCGTCAATCAAGCCCAGCTTGACCAAAGTCCAGCTCACCACTGAAAACTGCGCATCGTAGATCCACCAGAAAGCGATTGCGGACAATACTGTCGGCACGATAAAGGGCAGCAACACGATGGCACGGACGAATGACTTGAACGGCAAGTGACGGTTGAGCAGCAAGGCAAGCCACAAGCCAAGGGCGAACTTGATGAAGCTGGCAACGACCGTGTAAAGAAAGGTGTTGAAGATCGACAACCGGAAGACACTGTCCCCCCACAGCCATTGGTAGTTTTCGAAGCCGATCCATTCGCCGCCGCGACCGACTTTCGCGTCAGTAAATCCCAGCCATACCCCAAGGCCAAGCGGGTAAGTCAAAAACACCAGCAGGATGGCCGCCGCCGGAAGCATGAACGCCATGCCGAGCACGTTACGGTTGTCCAGCCAGCGGCCGAGCATTTGCCCGTTCATAGACAGGTTGCCCGCTTCATAAGCGCTGTCCGGTATCGCTGTCGAACAGGCAGGTCTTTCCGCTTTGCGCGTCGAGGCGGATGCGCGTCGCCGGCCTGAACAAGTGCCGTTGGCGCGATATGGCGACGACTTCCTTGCCGGCAACCCTGCAGAAAATCTGTGTGTCAGCGCCGGTGGGTTCGGTGACAATGACTTCAGCTTCGATGCCTGTACCATCGTTGGCCTTCGCACCGTCCGGCTCAGACTCCTTGATCATCAGATGCTCCGGCCGGATTCCCAGTACGACCTGGCGGCCGTTCGCCTGTTGCGTCGAATCGATCGAGACGACGCAATCCGGTGCGATGCGCACGCCGCGACCTTCCGCCGTCGTCTCCAGCGTGCCATGGAGAAAGTTCATCGCCGGCGATCCGATAAAGCCAGCCACGAACAGGTTCGCCGGAAAGTCATACAGCTCGAGTGGCGAGCCGATCTGCTCGACGTGCCCGCCGTTCATCACGACGATTTTGTCGGCCATCGTCATTGCCTCGATCTGGTCGTGCGTGACGTAGATCGAAGTCGTTTTCAGCCGCTGATGTAACTCTCGTATTTCGGTGCGCATCTGCACCCGCAGCTTGGCGTCAAGATTGGACAGTGGTTCGTCGAACAAAAATACCTGTGGATCGCGCACGATCGCCCGGCCCATCGCGACACGCTGACGCTGACCACCGGACAGTTGCCGCGGGTAACGATCAAGGTAGCTTTCCAGCCCGAGAATACGAGCCGCTTCGTCAACACGCTCACGTTGTTCCCGCCTGCCGCGACCGGCCAGCTTCATCGAAAACGCCATATTCTCGAACACGGTCATGTGCGGGTAGAGCGCGTAATTCTGAAAAACCATCGCGATATCACGCTGTTTCGGCGCAACCGTGTTGACCAAGAGGTCGCCAATATGAATCTCGCCGGAGGTGATTTCCTCAAGCCCCGCAATCATTCGTAACAGGGTTGACTTGCCACAGCCGGAAGGCCCGACCAGCACGACGAACTCGCCATCTTCGATGGCAATATCGACGCCGTGTACCACTTCAGTTCGACCAAAAGTCTTGCGAACCTGTTTTAGACTAACTGACGCCACAACTCAATCTACCTTGCTCGAGATCGTCACAGCAAACATTCTGTTAAGCAACGCGGCAGTAGCTGCCACGCACCGGCTAGACAACAATTGCGCTCCGCGGTGTACCGAAATACTGTCCATCCAATGAAATCTGTCAATCATGTGCCTGCGAGCCAGTCTAAAGGAATTGCCCCGTCGCCTCAAAGTCCGCAACCGGGACCGCCGGATACCCGCGTTTGAACACCAGGACGTGACA
>JBFKXV010000527.1:0-2121 GCA_041637935.1 Burkholderiales bacterium
ACCACCCCGACGATGTTCTTGCCGATGTCGTGCACGTCGCCCTTGACCGTAGCCAGAAGGATTCGGCCTTTCGGCTTCCCGGCGTCACCGGTCCTCGCTTTTTCCTCTTCGATGAAAGGCACCAGGTGTGCCACCGCTTCTTTCATGACGCGCGCCGATTTCACCACCTGCGGCAAGAACATTTTGCCGGCACCGAACAGGTCGCCGACCACGTTCATGCCATCCATCAACGGGCCCTCGATGACCTCGATCGGACGCTGGACTGCCCGCCGTGCCTCTTCCGTATCTTCGACAACGTAGGTATTGATGCCCCTGACCAGCGCGTGTGTCAGGCGCTCGCTGACGCTTCCCTCGCGCCACGACAAATCCTCCCGCGAAACTTTCTTCTCCGCCGAGAAACTCTCGGCGAACTCGACCAGTCGCTCGGTGGAATCGCTGCGCCGGTTGAACAACACGTCCTCGACGCGTTCCAGCAACTCCTTGTTGATATCCTCGTAGACGCCGAGTTGCCCGGCGTTGACGATGCCCATGGTCATGCCCGCCTTGACCGCGTGATACAGGAACACCGTATGGATCGCCTCACGGATGCCATCGTTGCCGCGGAACGAGAACGAAATATTGGATACCCCGCCTGACACGCTCGCGTGCGGCAGATGTTCCTTGATGTAGCGAGTCGCTTCGATGAAATCGATGCCGTAATTCGCGTGCTCTTCAATGCCAGTCGCCACCGCAAAAATATTCGGATCGAAAATGATGTCTTCCGGCGGAAAGCCGACTTCGTCAACCAGCACCTTGTAGGCGCGGGTACATATTTCGATACGCCGCTGCAGTGAGTCAGCCTGGCCTTCCTCATCGAAAGCCATGACGATGGCCGCCGCGCCGTAGCGGCGCGCCAGTTTCGCCTGTCGGATGAATTCTTCTTCGCCCTCCTTGAGGCTGATCGAGTTCACCACTGGCTTGCCCTGCACGCACTTCAGTCCGGCCTCAATGACTTGCCACTTGGACGAATCGAGCATCGCCGGCACGCGCGAGATATCCGGTTCGGACGCAATCAGGTTCATGAAACGTTTCATGGTCGCGGCGGAATCGAGCATCGCCTCATCCATGTTGACGTCGATGACCTGGGCGCCGTTCTCAACCTGCTGGCGCGCCACCGACAGCGCCTGCGGATAATCTTCCGCGACGATCAGGCGCGCGAAAGCGCGCGATCCAGTGACGTTGGTGCGCTCACCAACGTTCACAAAAAGCGAATCCTTACCGATGTTCAGTGGCTCGAGTCCGGATAGGCGCAGCTTTTTCTCGATCTGTGGCGGCGTGCGCGGCGCCAGCTTGTCGAGCCGCTGGGCAATCTGCCGGATGTGCGCCGGCGTTGTGCCACAGCAGCCGCCTGCAATGTTCAGGAAACCGGCATTGGCAAACTCCTCGAGAAAAGAGGCCGTGTACTCAGGCGTCTCGTCATATTCACCAAATGCATTGGGCAACCCAGCATTGGGATGCAAGCTGGTGTGCACGCCCGCCACACGCGAAAGCTCCTCGATGTGCGGGCGCAGATCTTTTGCTCCCAGTGCGCAATTGAGGCCAACGCTGAATGGCCGGCCGTGCGACACCGAATTCCAGAACGCTTCGGGAGTCTGGCCGCTGAGCGTGCGGCCGCTGGCGTCGGTAATCGTCGCCGATAACATCACCGGCCGCTGGACACCATGCCGCTCAAAAAACTCATCAATGGCAAACAGCGCTGCCTTGCAATTCAGCGTGTCAAAAATGGTCTCGACCATCAGCAAATCGGCGCCGCCGTCGATCAGGCCCGCGACGCATTCGCTGTAGCACGCAACCAGCTCATCAAAACTGACATTGCGATACCCCGGATCATTGACGTCTGGCGATATCGAGGCCGTGGCGTTGGTCGGGCCCATCACGCCGGCAACAAAGCGCGGCTTGCCGGGCGTTTTCTTGCTCCAGGCATCGGCGCACTCGCGAGCCAACCTCGCCGCCGCACGATTGAGTTCGCCTACCTTGTCGGTCAGCCCGTAATCGGCCATCGACACCGAGTTGGAGTTGAAGGTGTTGGTTTCGATAATGTCGGACCCGGCCTCCAGATACGCATCGTGGATACCGCCAATG
>JBFKXV010000528.1:0-2114 GCA_041637935.1 Burkholderiales bacterium
AAGATTCTAAAGACAGCGCCATTCTTTGAGTTGCCCGAGATGAAGGGCTGAACAAATATTCGGCCCGCGAAGCGCTGCTAGCCGTCTTCAATCAGCGTCTTCGATCAGGAATAACAATGCACGCTCGGTCAGCGCGCGTGCCTTGTGCCCGCTGGACGCGCCGCCGGGAATGAACAACCCGTCTCCCTGAACGTAACGCACAAGCCGCCCCTGAAAATCGATCTCGAGCTCGCCTTCGACAACAAAGCCGCTATGCGCTTTGGTGCACCAATCGGGCTCGACAAATTCGCGCGCGAACTCCAGCAGGCGAAATTGTTGGTGACCGCGCACGGCCTGCTTGAAACGGCTGCCGGGCAATGCCGGTTGCCAGGCAATCTCGTCGAAATCGATACGTAGGTTTGTAGTGTCCATGCTTTGGGTCCGCAGATTCTTTTTACGCTGATTGTTAGTACGCTGTGAAAACGATCTGTCGCTGTATCGGCCGGCTTTCCATGCAACCTGCGGCGGCTGCAGCAACGGGGCGCCGGGTCAATTTGAGCCGCAATTGCCGGCAAGCACTCGCCTATAATGTGGCGAAAACAGTAGTTCCCGATCACCGTTCGCAGAATAAAGCAAAGCCAGGCCGTTAGGAGGAGTTGATGGACGAGTTTTCCCGTCGCGATACGCTAAAGACACTTGGCGCCGCGGTAGCTGTTAGTGCGGCGCCAACGCTGTTGTTGCCGTCGCGTGCTGTTGCCGCATTTGAAGTCGAGCCGGAAAAAGGTGCCAGCATTCGCATGATGCGCTGGCGCCGTTTCATTCAGGGAGACGAAGACCAGTGGCTCGCCAACACCGCAAAGTTCACGCAACAGACCGGTGTCAAGGTGCGGGTTGACAATGAAGGTTTCGAAGATGTCCGCCCGAAAGCAGCAATGGCCGCCAATGTCGGATCCGGGCCTGACATTGTGCTTGGCTGGATGGACGACCCGCATCTGTTTCAAAACCGGTTGCTCGACCTGACAGAATTGGCGCAATACCTCGGCGGCAAGTATGGCGGATGGTATTCAACGGCGCAGCGCTATGGAACGATCAATGCGGGTGCCGACAAGGGCAAATGGATCGGCCTGCCTCTGGGAGCAGGTGGCGCGCTTCTCAATTACCGAAAATCCTGGGTCAGGGAAGCTGGTTTTGAATCGATACCAACCGATTTCGCGAATTATCTGAAGATGTGCAAGGAACTCGCGAAGAACGGCCATCCACCCGGATTTGCGCTCTCGCACGCCACCGGAGATGCGGAAACCTGGAGCCATAACGTGCTGTGGGGATTCGGCGCCAAAATGGTCGACGAGTCCAACAAGCCTGCGATCAACAGCAAGGAAACCGTCGATGCTATCGAGTACATGCGCGAGTTGTATTCGACCTTCATCAGAGGCACGCTGTCATGGTCTGGTGTATCGAATAACAATTCGTTTCTCGAGGGGCGCATCAGTCTCACTTCCAACGGTCCGTCGATCTATTACGTCACCAAGAACTCCGACGATGCGAAATTGCGCGCCGTTGCCAGCGACATGGATCACGCCGCGTTTCCGGTCGGACCTTCAGGCGTGCCGGCCGAACTCCATTTGTTGTCGCAGGCATATGTATTCAGCTACACGAAATATCCGAATGCCTGTAAGGCATATCTCAAGTTCATGTGGGAACGTGAGCAGTACGAACCGTGGCAGGAAGCGGCCACCAGCTACATGTGTCCGCCGCTGAAATCGTATGCCGATACACCATTCTGGAAATCCGATCCCAAATATTTGCCATTTCGCAATGTCGTGGAGCGTATGCGCTGGTCGGGCTATGCCGGTGACGTGGGAGAAAAATCGGCCTCGGCGCTCGCCGACTGGATAGTGGTTGATATGTTCGCCCAGGCTGTTTCCGGACAGAGTAAACCGAAAGACGCCGCGCGTGACGCCCAGCGTCGGGTACGGCGCGCCTACCGCTAATGTAGTGCTTCACTGTTAACGGCACAGTTTGTGGCAAGCATAGATGGCGAGAATCGCCCTCATAGTTCGTTACAAATCTCGCGTCTTTAAAAATCGTGCGAGGTGTAGCGCACCGGAGCGCGGAACAGGGGCCCCTTTGGGGAT
>JBFKXV010000529.1:0-2111 GCA_041637935.1 Burkholderiales bacterium
AGGCAACCTGCCAGGCATCGGCATCATTCATAACCTCACCGACGGTCAGTCCGGTGAGGGTGCAGGTGCCGGAAAAACACACATTGCAGATCAGTTTTTCCCAGACCAGTTGGTCGATATCGTCGAAACATTTCACCCGGAATCCGCCTGAGCGCCATACTTCGGCGACCTGTTCCAACCGCGGCGTGACCGGCCCCGAGAACTCGCCAAGCCGCACCAGTTCCCAGCCGTTGTGATGCGCGTGACCCGGACCGCGCATCGATGCGCCGAAGCCGCCGACGACGCCGACCATGACCTTGTCCCTGCCGAGCACGCGTGCTGTCGTGTCTGGCCCGCCAAGCCCGTTCTGGATTGACAGCACCATGGTGTTGTCCCCCATGAGGGCTTTTGCGGCGGTCGCGGCCTGCTCGACGTGCATCGCCTTGGTAGCAACGATGACCAGATCACTCGGACCGGCGTCGGCGGGATCTGTCGTCGCGTTGAGCCTGACCGTACGGTCGCCCGAGGCGCCCTCCAGGCGCAAGCCCTTACTGCGCATGGCTTCGACATGTTCTTTCCAGGAATCGATGGCCCATACTTCGTGGCCGGCGTCGGCCAGCAGGGCGGCATAGACGCTGCCCATGGCGCCACATCCCACGATGGCAATCTTCATTTCGAGATTTCCTCCCCCATCACTCCGGTCTGAATGCCGGATATCGCAAGTTTACGCGAGGCTCATGCGTTATACCCGCCGCGTTGGCAGGCGCAATGTTGCGCTACCTTGTACCTGGTTGAGCAGCAGTTACGCGTTGGGCGTATACAACTCGACGCAGTTGCCTTCCGGGTCGATAACCCTGAAGGCAGTGAACTCAGCCCCCGCTTTTGGCTCGGCGTCAAACTTTCTGGCCCAATCGTTGAGCGCACCCATTGATGGCACGCGAAAACCGATATGTAAATCGGCAGCCCGATTGAGCGGCTCGCCCTGCTGAAACGCAATCAGCACACCGGGCCCGCGAGCCAGATGTTTTTCAGCCTCGAGGCCGAAAGTTTGCGCATACCACTGGGCCAGGCCAACGGGATCTTTGGCGGGAATGTTCAAATGTTCGAGTTGCAGATCGGGCATGCTCTTGTTTCCTTCTGAGGTCAGTAGACAGGCTATCGACCAGCTGTGGTGCCTCGACTCGTAGAAGGCACCGCGGCATCGCTCGATAGCGGTAACAGCGGGTGGCAATGCTACACTTTTACATGATGCAGTGTCCAAAATCGTTGGTCGAATTGGTGTGTGAATTTGGCGAAACGATATAACGTGGCCGGGTCCCTTACGCTCGGGTGATGAGGAAGATATGATCATTTCGTCAGACAGTTATCGGCGCCTGGCGAGCAGAGCGCCAGCGACAATCCAGGGCGGCCGCGCGCAGTATCTGACCGCCGATCAAACGGCGGGTGTCAGCAGGCCGGCGCAATTGGCGCACGTCTTTTCCGATGAAGCGGCAAAGGCTTTCGACGCCGCTGCGCCGACCGGTACGATCGATCTCGATTGGTCATCGGCCCTTGGCAGCGGCTCTCCCGCGACGACATCGAATCTGCTTGCGCGCTACATGGTGATTCGCCAGGGCGAGGAGCTGGAATTTGCGGTGGCGGCAAGCGCCGTGATGTTTTACGTGATCAAGGGCAGCGGACGTTCGTTTCAGGAAGACGAGGTCATCGAGTGGGCTACTGGCGACGCGTTCTTGTTTCCCGGCGGCGAGGGCATACTCAACGAGGCACCGGATGGTGACGTGGTTTTGTTCGTGGTGACCGATGAGCCTTTCGTGTCGACGATTGGTTGCAGTGTTGCCCCGTTCGAGGAGGCGCAGGTCAAATCGACGCACTACGTGGGCAAAACAGTCGCTGCGCGACTCGAGGATCTGGCGTCCGGCGCCGAGCCACCGCCGCAACGCCTGAATCTGAGTTTCGTCAGTGCCCCGTTTGAGCGCAGCCGCTGTGTCGCGCCGACGATGGCGGCTGGAATTGCAACACTTGCGCCCACCGCAAGCCAACCCGAACATTGCCATGATGCGGATACGATCTCGCTGTGCCTGGAGTGTGATGGCGGCTACTCAATGGTCGAGGGTGAACGCATCGACTGGGTC
>JBFKXV010000530.1:0-2110 GCA_041637935.1 Burkholderiales bacterium
GGGAAAGATGCGGTCGAACAGGCCGCGCTTGATACTGCGTTGATCGAGCTTGACGGCACATCGAACAAGATGCGCCTCGGTGGAAATGCAATTGTTGCGACGTCGATGGCAATGGCCCATGCCGCAGCGGCTGCTCGCGAGGAGCCGTTGTGGCAGTACCTCGGTGAAGGCCGGGAAACGTTTCATCTGCCGTTGCCGGAGATTCAGATCTTCGGTGGCGGTGCACATGCCGGACGCAGAGTGGACGTTCAGGACTTCATGGTGATTGCAGTTGGGACGGCCGACTATGCACAATCGCTCGAATGGACCGCCGAGGTGTACCGGGCAGCCGGGGCGCTGATGAAAGAGGCCGGGCTGTTGCAGGGCGTGGCCGACGAGGGCGGTTACTGGCCCGCATTCGACAACAACGAGGAGGCGCTTGACTTTCTGGTGCGCTCGATTGAGCGCGCGGGATATACGCCGGGGCAGGACGTGGCGATCTCATTGGACATCGCGGCGTCCGATTTCGGCAAGGGCGGGCGTTACACGCTTGCGCTCGACGGAAGACAAGTGGACACAGACGGTCTGAGCGAGATGTTGCTTGGTTGGCTGGCGCGTTATCCAATCGTCGCGATTGAAGATCCGCTCGGTGAGGATGATCCTGAGGGCATGGCGCGCTTCACTAAAGCCGCCGGGCCGGGCGTGGAAGTCGTGGCAGATGATTTCATTTGTACCGGCGCAGCACGGATCGCGCATGCCGCTTCGATCAGCGCATGCAATACCGCGCTCATTAAACCCAATCAGGCTGGCACTCTGACGGAAACGCGCGCCGCGCTCGATGCTGCCCACGCCGCCGGCTGGGAAAGTATCGTCTCGGCGCGATCGGGCGAGAGCGAGGATGTCACCATCGTGCACATGGCAGTTGGGTGGGGCGCGAAACAACTCAAGGTGGGTTCATTCTCGCGCTCGGAACGCATGGCCAAATGGAACGAGGGCCTGCGCATCGCCGAAGCGCTAGGTCAGGGCGGCGGGCAGCTTGCAACGCGCTCTGGGTTTCCCTGGGGGCGTAGCGGTAGCTGACTTATCGAGCGGGAACTAGAGCACTGTCTAGCGCGCCATGTGAGCGTTGTTATACTTTGCCCAAGGGTGCTTTCCAGGCTTCGCGTGCGATGGACTCGGCATTTTTCTCGATCAGATCGCCATGCGACAAAACGATCCTTTCGAAGTCCCATTCCAGAATCCGTTGTAACGACTGACGCGCTGCGGTCTTGTCTTTCCAGCCCAACTGGTACTCGGGTGCTGGCTTGGGATGATTCCACATGTGAAACACCGCTTTCCACCATAGCTTCAGCAGCCAGTTGGTATTCGGCGTCTGGTCGGTGATGTTCTCTATCAGGTCGACGAGCAGCAACGTTCGACTTGGTTTGTGAAAGAACGCTACCTCCCAGATGTACTTGTTGCCCCTAACCAGTACCTGATCGAGGACATCGGCCCAGGCTTGCGGAGGCCGGTCGGCAAGGAACCAGTCGAAGTCGATGTCGGGGCGCTTTCTCTCAACCCCGGGGCAGATGTAGGTATCGGCATGCGGGAACGCAGCCTGCGCAGAAGCAATATGAAAATAGTGATACGAGCCGGGTGCAGCGATGAAGGCCACGTCTCCCAGCGTGCTGATTTCTTGTCTCGTCTGCGCGTCAATTTCACATGGTGAATGAAGCAGGAGCTTCGAGTCCGAGACTCGTACCACGCTCATTCGCGCATTGAAATCACAGCCGGCGTAATGGATCGGGTATTCCTTCAACCAGATCTGGTTCGGGACAAATTCCGTTAATGCCATGCGCCAAACTCCTGACAGATGTGCGCGTTGCGCACGACGATCATAAACATGAATTCGAGTGGCCGCGACTTGCGGTCGATGAGCGTCAGATCACTTCGTTGCAGGTATCGATAAAGCGTTATTATCGCGGAGTCAAATCGAGACTCATAACATTGAGAAGAACGTGAAACCAGTTTGCCTGGTCATTGGTGCCGGCGCGGGCATCGGCGGAAACGTGGCGCGCCGCTTTGCGCAAGAGGGTTACCACGCCTGCCTGTGTCGCCGCACTGACGAAGCCGGCTTGAAGAAACTGGTGCA
>JBFKXV010000531.1:0-2105 GCA_041637935.1 Burkholderiales bacterium
GCATAGGCCACTGCCAGTCCATGGTTGCCGCCCGACGCGGTGACCACGCCGCGTTCGCGCTGGGTGCGGTTGAGTTTCGCAATGGCATTGAACGCGCCGCGAACCTTGAAGGAATGAGTCGGCTGCAGTGTTTCGAGTTTGAGCCAGACATTGGCATCGAGTTTTTGGCTTAGATGTTCCGACCGAATCAGTGGCGTCGGCGTTAACCATTGGTGTACCGTGCGGCGCGCTTCCTCGATTTGCGTGTGTTCAATCAACATCGAGCAAGATCAACGACGTTTCAAGGCGCCGGCGGGCAACGTCGTCGGCCACGCTGCAGCATGATCAGGCCGCCTCGGCGGAGGGTAATCCGGCAAGCGCCATTGCCAGCTCCGACTCGTCGTAGCTCATGTTGGTGAGTTTGCCGGCGAAGAAATCGCTGTACGCTTGCATGTCGAAATGGCCGTGCCCGCACAGGTTGAACAGGATGGCACGCGAACGGCCGTCCTGCTTGCACTTCAGTGCCTCATCGATGGCACCCTTGACGGCGTGATTGGCTTCCGGTGCGGGAACAATTCCCTCAGCGCGCGCGAACTGCACACCGGCTTCGAAAACTTCGACTTGATGGTAAGCGCGCGCATCTATGAGCCCAAGATCCTTGATGTGAGACACCATCGGCGCCATACCGTGATAACGCAAGCCACCTGCGTGCACGGACGGCGGAATAAATGTCGAGCCGAGTGTGTGCATCTTCACCAGTGGCGTCAGATGCCCGGTGTCACCGAAATCGTAGGCGTATTTGCCCTTGGTCAATGACGGACACGCGGCTGGTTCGATCGCCAGAATGTCGATCTTTCGGCCGCCGCGCAGTTGTTCGCCGAGGAAGGGGAACACGATTCCCGCGAAATTCGACCCCCCGCCAGTGCAGCCGACGATGACATCAGGATAATCGTCGGCCATCTCCATTTGCTTCATCGCTTCCTTGCCAACGATTGTCTGGTGCAGCAGCACGTGATTGAGAACCGACCCGAGTGCGTACTTGGTGTCATCGTTGGTCGCGGCGATTTCCACCGCTTCCGAGATGGCAATGCCCAGGGAGCCGGAGTTATCAGGCGTGCGGGCAAGGATTTCACGGCCGACATTGGTCTCGCCTGATGGGCTGGCAACGCAACTTGCGCCATAGGTTTCCATCAGTGCTCGCCGGTAGGGTTTTTGTTGATACGACACCTT
Organism: Burkholderiales bacterium; assembly: GCA_041637935.1. Lineage (GTDB taxonomy): Bacteria > Pseudomonadota > Gammaproteobacteria > Burkholderiales > Eutrophovitaceae > SG8-40. Next base: position 1,210 of record JBFKXV010000531.1, read on the forward strand.
TACCATGAACACCTTGATTTCCATGCCGAACAGCGCGCCAGCGAATGCCAGAGCAGAGCCCCATTGACCGGCGCCGGTCTCAGTGGTGATCTTGCGGATTCCGGCATCGTGGTTGAAGAACGCCTGCGCCACGGCGGTATTCGGTTTGTGTGATCCGGCCGGGCTGACGCCTTCGTACTTGTAGTAGATCCGTGCCGGTGTATCGAGCACTTTTTCCAGGTTGCGTGCCCGGTACAGCGGCGCTGGCCGCCACTGGCGGTAGATGCGGCGCACCGGTTCAGGGATCTCGATGTCGCGGTCGGTCGCTACCTCTTGCATGATCAGCGACTGCGGAAACAGTGGCGCCAGGTCGTCCGGCCCGATGGGTTGTTTTGTTGCAGGGTGCAGCGGCGGCGCAGGCGGTCTGGGCAAGTCTGCCATCAGGTTGTACCAGGTCTTGGGAATCTCGGCTTCTGGCAGCAAATACTTGATTGTTTCGGTCATTGCTTCCCCCAGTTGTATCCGCAAACTGATTTCGTTGTGAAGTTGCGCGCATGCGAAATCGGTGCGCGTGAAAACGGCAAGATTTTACGCGCCTTACCCGCCATTACTCGCCGTTCATCAATATCGGAATTGACTATGCGAGGATTTGACCGTGGTCAATCAGTCGCTTGACGGTTCACTGGGTCCTTGGGTTTCTTCCCGGATGCCGGCGTGGACCACACTACGGGGCCGAAGGCCGGGCAGCGCGCACAGCGCGATCATCTGCCGGTATCCGAAGTTCTCGAAGATCGCCGAGACCATCAGCCACACATAAGACGCGACGCTTTGATAGGTTCGAAACACCAATGCGTCAATCAGGATGGCCAGCCAGGAAACGAGCACGCCGAGACCGGCCGCGCACATTGCAAAGGCAA
>JBFKXV010000532.1:0-2102 GCA_041637935.1 Burkholderiales bacterium
ATTGATGGCGTTCGCCGGGTTTTCGGGAGTGTCAGCCGCAGTGGCGGCAAGTGGGACTAGCAGCCAAGCCTTGCCCCGTCTTCTTCCGGCACCAACCTGTATGCGCTGAAAACTGCGTCGCGAACAGCCGCGTCGCTTTTTCCGGCGCGCTCTGGTGCCGCAATTTCTACAGTGATGAGTCCGACACCGCCTCAGGCGCGTGCGCTGTAATAAGCAATGCCGTCGTCGGTGACGAAACCGGCTTCATCGGCGGTGCGCGTTGTCATCGAGGCCATGATGACGCGGTTTTTCAACGTCAGTGGCCCGATCTTGCCGGGCGTGAAGAGAGTCGCCATGCCAACGCAAGACGCCCCGGTTATTGCCGGGGCGTCTTGTACTGCTTTCAATTCAGGTTCGTTCACATCAGGCGGCAGAGGCGAGCGCCCGCTCGCGGGTAATTCCGGCATCTTTCAGTGCCTGCGCAAGCCGATCGATTTCTGCTTGCGGCAGTTTCATCAATGGCGGACGCACGTGCGATTCGTCGATGCGGCCAAGCAACACCAGGGCTTCTTTCATGCGGTTGTGCATGTCGAGGAAGGGCGGTGCGTAGAACACCTGCGCCAGCGGATAGATGCGATCGTTGATTGCCTGCGCCGTTTTCAGGTCCTGCGCCTTGATGGCGCGGAACAGTGCGACCTGCAGGTCGACTATGACGCTGCCGGCACCCGAGAGCAGGCCGTTGGCACCCATCGATAACGATGCCATCAGCCAGGCACTGTGTGTTGTCAAAACGTTGACCGGCCGCGGCAGGTTCTGGAAGGTGCGGATGTGCTTCTCGTGCAGCATTGCGTCGTTCGACCAGTCCTTGATGGCACGGATGGTCGGCACCTTGTCGAACAACTGCAGCAATGTGTCAAACGGGTAACCGAGGCCGGTGGCCATCGGATAGTTAAAGCAGATCAACGGCAAGTCAGTGGCATCGGCAATGCGCTGGAAGTGCGCGATCGCCATTTCCGGGCGCAGTTGCCCGCCCATCGACATACTGTTGGGCGGGAACACCAACAGGCACGATGCGCCGTTACGCTCTGCCATTGCCGAGATACGTGCAGCCTCGATGCTGCCGTCAGCGTAAACGCCATTAATCACCGGTACCTTGTCACCGACTTCTTCCATTGAAGTGACCAGGATGCGTTCCTGCTCTTCGAAGCTGCAGGCGTGCACCTCGGAGGCATGGCCGTTGACGGTGACCGCGCTCACTCCCGGCACCAGCGCGCAATCGGCGGTGTGCTTGCGGGTGGCTTTCTCGTTAATCGAAAGATCGGAATTCAGAACCAGCAATGTTGCCGGTATGACGCCTTCGGGTGTGAAGTCCTTGAATCTGGGCATAACTGTCAGTCCTGTCGGCGGTCGGTTGGTCGGTAGGCGTTAGCCGATATAGGTAGTGCGAAGCACACCATTATATACGCCTCATCACGGCAGTGGTCATCCATGTCTGAACACGGGGTCATGTGAAGCGTCAGGTGCTGCTCGCGGCAGACGGCCGAAACCTGGCAGCATTGTCTGCCGAGCCGGAGACGCATTGTTCAGGCGTGCAGTACAATCGCATCTTAACTACGAAAACAATGAACGCAGGTAAACGTGCATGAACGCGAAACTATTTATCATTCTTGTATTGATTGCGCTGGTGGCAGTTTTTATTGTCCAGAACGCGGAGGTTGTCGAGTTGCGGTTCTTGTTCTGGACACTTGCCATGTCGCGCGCGTTGATGTTCGTGTTCCTGGTTCTGATCGGAATTGCGGCGGGTTGGCTGCTCCGTGGCCACTCGTCGCACAAGGCTAGTAGCACGGCACACGGGGACGACTGAATCGCAAGCCGATCACTGTCAAACCGGCTTGGTGTCCGGCAGCGAGCCACTAAATTGCCCGCATTTTTCCTCAGCGCGCGGCCGCGCCGTCGCTCCGCAGGTTGGCGTGCAAAACGCGCCGTTGTTGTTTGTCAAGGAAAGTATCGGTTGGCGGCACTGTCGGCCTCAGAGCCTGCGTTGCGCGGCCTGACACACATTGATCAGCCAAGTGTTGCCCGCTCAGACACGCTGCAGGTTTGATTCGGTGCAGGTTTAAGTC
>JBFKXV010000533.1:0-2101 GCA_041637935.1 Burkholderiales bacterium
GAAGGAAGCAGCCGTCGCCGACAATACTAGTGGCGTGGTCTATCAGACAGAAGACGATGAGGATGCTAGCGGGTTTTACCGGTTCGTGCCCAACGATCCGACCGATCTCATGGCCGGCGGCGCTCTGCAAATGCTTGCAGTCTCGGACTTCCCCAGATACGACACGCGTTACAAACAGGTTGTTGGTGCGGATCTGCTCGCAGAATGGGTCACGATCGATGATCCGAATCCTGAAACGGTTTCCCCCAATACCAGTTGCTTCGCACAGGGATACAGCAAGGGCGGAGCGCGTTTCAGGCGCCTGGAAGGCGTTTACCGCGGAGATGCCGGCAGTATGTACTTCGTATCAACCAACGGTGGCAACGCTCGTCGTGGGCAGATCTGGCAGTTCACTCCAATTGACATGAGCAGCGGCACCCTACAGCTGATATACGAATCCCCCGGAAGCGGCGTGCTCGATTCTCCGGATAACATCTGTGTGACACCAAACGGCGGCATCCTTATATGCGAAGACGACGCCAACCGTGATGCTGACACCTACCCTCTTGCGCGCGGCATCCGCGATGTCAATCGCCTGATAGCACTGGGCCAGGACGGCATACCATCGGTGTTCGCTGTCAACGTTCAAAACAATACTGAAATGGCCGGAGTCTGCTTCAGCCCGGACGGGGAGATTCTTTTCGTCAATGTCTTCGGTAACGAATTGCCTGGAAGCAGTATGACCTGCGCAATCTGGGGGCCGTGGTCAAACGGCCCGCTCTGAACGTCTTGTCAAGGCGGGCACACGCAACAACGTCGTCGTAGTCCGCTTGTCTAATGGCTACACCGCCCAGTGTAGACAATGCAGGGCGGACAATTCACGAAACCGTACCAACTAATGCCCGGATAACCGGGCATCCGTCTCCGTTGTAGTCCGGGCTACTCGAATACGTGCGCCCGTGTCTGGTTGCGTTTGATGAAGTCCCAGTCATAGACAACGCCCAGGCCCGGGCCATCGGGCACCTGGAAACAGCCGTCACTGTCAACACCATCCAGTTCGTCGCCGTAGCCGCAGGTATACACCGGCGGCATTGCGTTCTTGCAACGCGGGCCGAGCAATGCCACTTCATAGAAGTTGCTGTTGCGTATCGCCGCCATGCAGTGACGATGCGCTGGTCCCGACGCGTGTATCTCGACGTCCAGCCCGAAACTCTCGGCGAGGTGCGCAATCTTCATGGTGCCGGTAATCCCCAGATCGTATTCCGGATCGGCGCGCACGAAATCAGTCGCGTCGGCAACAATGAAATCGGCCTTCGGCTCGACGCCACGAACATGCTCGGTTTGCAACAGCGGCGTTTTGATAAAGTGTCGCAACTTGCGGTGCGCGAACTGCGACCAGCCAGCATCGCGAAACGGATCCTCGTACCAGAAGAAACCGGCTTCGTCGCAGGCGCGGCCAACCGCCAAGGCGTCCGCGAACGTACGCAATTCGCAGGCAGGATCGATCATCAGGCTCATACGCCCGCGAAACGCCGCACCGAGGGCGAGCACCGTAGCCACTTCCTCCGCCACGTTGCCGTCACACCAGCCATGTACCTTGAAGGCGCGATAGCCCAATTCATAACATTGCTCGGCAAAGTCAACATATGCCTGCGGCGACGACAGCCCGCCGTTGCGGTCACCGTGATAGCTCGAGGCATACGCCGGGAGCCGGGTGCGAAACCCGCCGAGCAATCGCGACACCGGTGCATTGAAATGCTTGCCGGCCCAATCCCACAGTGCGATGTCAATACAGCCAAAACCCATGTGATCGTACTGGCGGTGTGCCCGCTTGAAGTCATCGTAAGTTTTTTCGCGCTCATGGGCGTTGCGACCAATTAACTGCGGTGCAAGCGCGAGTGTTTGCCCCAGCGCCATCGGCGTGCCGCCCCAAAGCGTGACATACTCGCCACGCCCGCCATCGGCGGTACGAACGACGACCGCGTATTTGCTTAGCGACATCCTGTTGTTCGGCTGATAGACAATATTGAAACCACCCGCGTCCCAGCCAAGGTCCGCCAGTTCAAATGAAAACTCGTGTACTTCAACGCGATCGATTGTGCTCATAGTGTGATTATGCGCC
>JBFKXV010000534.1:0-2093 GCA_041637935.1 Burkholderiales bacterium
CGAGACGCCTATCTTGTTGAAGATATTGCTCACGTGACGCGCCACGGTGTGCTCACTAATGCCAAGGTCGGCCGCGATCTGGCGGTTGGTCTTGCCGGCTGCCACGAGCGAAAGGACTTGTCGTTCGCGGCCCGACAGGTCGACTGCCGTCCCGCCCCGCGCACGTGTACCACCTTGCAGCGCGGCCAGTTCAACCGCTGCACCCAGGCGCTCGAACACCGACTTAGCCGCCTCGACGTGCATGGTCGCCGTTTCCTGATCACCGAGTAGTTCACAAGCTCGACCAAGAAGAACGCGAACCCGCGCCGACTCAAAGGGCGCCTCCAGCCTTTGCCACATCGTCCACGCCTCGCGCAGCGAAACCAGTGCCTGTTGCGGATCACCGGTGGCCAACAGGATCGCGCCCGTGGTCTGCGCCGCTATCGCTTTCAACAATGGCACGTTCATCTCGGCGGCGATGCTCGCCAATTCAGTTGCAGCCGCGCGCGCAGCTTCCAGTTCGCCGTTGGCGAGCATGATCTGTGCGAACGGTCCGAGGATGTTGACCCGCTGCAGCCCCGCGCCCGGCCCCTGCTGACGACCGGCTTCGCTCTCCACACGGTGAATCGATGCAGCCGCTGTCTTCACGTCGCCCTGGGACAAGCGCAACAGGGACACGCCCGGTTGGGGCTCAAACCCCCTGGCGCCCGCTTCGCGGTAGGCCTCGTCAGCGCGCTCCAGATTGCCTGCAACACGGTGGAGCTCTGCCTGTTGGTAGAGCGCACGACCCGCCAGCCGCTCTGAGCGTCCAGACAAAACTTTATATGCACGCTCCGCCTCAGCCAAAGCCGCAGTCCAGTCGCCCTTGAACTGCATGACTTCCGAACGGTGTACCAGGCATTGACCGCGGAATGCGACCAGCTCCGGCTGCGACCGACACCATTTGTCAAGGGCCGCCGTCCACTCGTGCGCGCGTTCGAGATCATAAACCCGCTCGCAGGTCAGAATAACTGCGCAGTAGACGATGCCTGCCATAATCGGTGACACTTGGCCGGATGTCACCGTGACCATCGCCTCATCGAGTAGCGCAACGCCATCGTCGGTACGCTGCTGCTGGATCAACGCTTGCCCGTGGCTTAAAACCGCGACGGCAAGTAAATCGGAGTCGCCAAATCGCTCGCCCAACGAAGTCGCTTGTTCAAACTGCGAGCAAGCCTTCTCGCCCTCACCCTTGAACATCGCAAACAGCCCCGACACGACGAGGAGCAAGCCGTGCTCCGCACAGTTGCCCTGCCTGTCACTGATGAGTCTTTGGCTTTTCGACAGCCAGCCGCCACTCTGTGCTCCGTTGCCACCGAGCAAGAGGCACAAGCTCAACCAGAACCCAACGCGGGCCGCGCGCAGGCAGTCGTCCTGCTCGACAAACGCGTTCTGCGCTCTCGTCCATGTAGCAATGGCCGCATCGTCTTCGCCGATAAGGTAGGCAGCATTGCCGAGTTGTTCCAGATCCGGCGCGCCGAGTGCAGATTCGCCATCCGCTGCTGAGAGCAGATCAAACGCTGCTCTCCATTCGCGATTCGCAAACGCTTTCCTTCCCGCTTCCAGTGTTCGAATCGTTGCCACAATCTGACCTTAGCCTTACCTCTCACGCTGCGGTGAACGTACCAGGGTACAGGCCACGTTTTTTCTGATATCTGCGACGCCGCACGTCACGCGTGACCCTCACATTTGTGCACTTCAACTGTCGCGTGCAAAACGTTCAGTTGCGAGGGAATCAACGATTTGTAGTAGTCGGGTTCACGCGGTTTGTCGCTGACGATGGCAATCTCGGCTGCGAGAATACCGTGACCAATACTCCAGACATGCAAATCCGCGACACGATCTGTCGACTTGCCTTCGATCGCTTCTCGCAGCGCTGAGACGTCGTGCTCGTCAGCTTGTCGGTCGAGCAGCACGCGGGACGCGTCGCGAATAAGACCATACGACCACCGCGCGACCAATATACCGCCGACGATGCCCATTAATGGATCGAGTTGGACCACGCCCAGATACTTCCCGGCAAGCAAGGCAACAATAGCCAGTAACGACGTCAGTGCATCGGCCAGCACATGCAG
>JBFKXV010000535.1:0-2059 GCA_041637935.1 Burkholderiales bacterium
ACCGATAGGGTGTTCAAAAGCGCTGCAATCAGCGCCAACGAAGTTATTTGCTGGGAGCGTCGGCTCATGATGGTAAGTCAATCCGCTCGGTTTCGAAGTGTCAGCATTGCCTTTATCGTGTCGAAGTTTTGCGACCGCTTTGGATTCGCTGTCAGCCAGATTGGCCCGTGGCCTTGGTTTCGGCGTCGATGGCACGTTTGTAGGCTGGCCTTTCGGTCAGGCGTTTCCAGTACGGAGCCACGTTGCCTGGAAACTGCTCATCAACGAGTCGCAGGTAGCCGCGCATAGACAGGCCCAGCATGATGTCTGCGGCTGAAAACGTTTCGCCGAGGATCCAACTTTTCCCATCCAACGCGGCATCGAGTGCCTGTACGCACAAGCGCGCCCGGTCTTTCATTTCGTCGATGATGTGTGGCAGCGGATTGTCAGCGAACTCACGGTTGTGATTGACGATTTCGCCAAGCGGTCTCGAGAAAGTCGCTTCGGCAAACCAGACCCACTGCAAAAATATCCCATGCTCGTTGCTGCCCGGCTGCGGCTGCAGCCGCCCGTTGCCATACCTGCCGAGCACATATTGCACCATTGCACCTGATTCAAAAATTGTCAGTTCACCATCGGACATGACCGGTACCTTGCCGACCGGATTCAACCTGCGCCACTCGGCGCTGGCGCGATATTTAGGCGACATATCGACTGGCACGATCTGATACGGCGTGCCGAGTTCCTCGCAAAGCCAAACCACCCGAAAGCCGCGCGTTCTCGGTGCGTGGTAGATCTTCAGCATTTCATTTTCCCCCGGGATTTCTCTCTGATCGGTCCAGTCGCGCCGGTCCCGGCGTCGGTATCGCTCGAACGTGCCTGCAATAGCGCGTTTCGACCGAAGTCTAACCCGGTAGCGCCTGGCGTGCAGCGATGCCGCGCCATCAACTTGAAAATAACACAGTTGAAACAGATGATTGCAAGTTACAGCTGCGTCCCTTGGGGAGCCACTTGATTAATCGCAGAAAGACGCCATCTAGTGGGGCATGACGGAGAAACATGAATGAACTCCAGAGACCTGTCGCGCTTCATGTTCAGTGAAGCACTTTCACTGCTCGATCAGGCAGATCGGCTGCACCGGCAATTTTTTCGTCCTGCCGCGGCGCGGGTGCCGACTTGGGAACCACCGGTCGATGTGGTGGAAACTGAGGGCCAGTTGCGCGTTACGCTGGCGCTGCCGGGTGTGTTGGCGGAAACGATAACGCTATCCCGGGACCCCGAAGCGATTACCGTTTCGGCGCACCGGGCGTTCCCCGTTGCAGCTTCGGAGAGCGAACGGGGCGCGCGGATACATGCACTGGAGATTCCGCATGGTCGATTTGAACGCCGCATCGCGCTCTCAACGCAGGACATTTCACTAGTGGAGCAACGGCTGCACGACGGTTGCCTCACACTCATCTTCAGCAAGAAGGAACCATCATGAGCATTTGGCGGGGGTTAAAGCAGGCACTCATCAGCGATGAAGGCGGCGGGCCGGTGTCGGCCAGCGGACCGCAGGAGAATGGCACGGTGACCACACCCACGGCGACCAAACCGCTGCCGAAAGACGCGATGATCATCATTCCGCTGCGAAACACCGTATTGTTTCCCGGCGTGATGTCGCCGCTGTCGGTCGGGCGTGAAGCCTCGGTGGCAGCGGCGCAAGAGGCAGCGCGCAGCGAACAGCCAATCTGCTTTTTGCTGCAACACGACGCACAGAAAAACGATGTGGCTCCCGATGACGTCCACTGGGTCGGCACAGCCGGGCAAGTTGTGCGTTATGTGACGGCGCCGGATGGCGCGCACCACCTGATTATTCAGGGCCAGTCGCGCGTGCGCGTGCTGGAATTTCTCGACGGCTGGCCGTTTCTGGTCGGGCGCGTGTCGGTAGTCGAATCGCCTGAAACGATGACGCCTGAAATCGAAGCGCGCTTTCTGCAGCTCAAGGAGCGCGCCGCAGAAGCCATTCAGCTATTGCCGAACGTCAACGAAGAATTGGCCGGCGCGGTGCAGCAAATCAATTCGCCGGTGCTGCTTGCCG
>JBFKXV010000536.1:0-2054 GCA_041637935.1 Burkholderiales bacterium
AAATTTCCTCATTCCAGGAAACGTAGGTACCGTGAATCTGGAACGAGCGACCCGCCAAGCTGTAGCTTGAATGGGACCTCGAGGAACTGGCCTCTGCGGTGTCGATAATTCCGATGGACCCACCGACAACGCCGAACGTAGCGAACAGTCCGACCACTGCGCTGAAGCATGTTATTTTCTTCATTGTTCTTTTCCCCATAGTTCGCAATATCTCGATCGTCATTATGGCGACCGCCTAACGCGATTGATCCACCTTATAGATAACTGCAGAGGTGTGCATGAGGAGTTGTCTTTGCGAACCAAAACCGCCGTAACAAACAGGTTCACCTGTTCTGCGTAAAGCAATGACAAGTCAGTCAAACTGCTGGCAGCCACCTGGGATAAGCGAGGGAGTCGGCAAAGCCGCAAAAGGGACAGTTGAACGACTTTTGCCGCGGAAACCGCCTAATAAACCAGGGATACGATGATTGGCCTCAAGTGGACGGCCAGTAACCGTTTGGTATCGAGGGCGTGATATTCAATTATCGCCATGGCATTTGGTTAGTCATGGCTGTCAGAGCGGACATTTCAAGCGCCACGACAGAGTGGATCCTATGGGTCAACAGTAGCCGGATTGCCACGTTACAGATGGCCGGCTGCAATGCGAAGTATAGCCGCCCTACAGGCTGCGAGCGCCTATCCGAAAGCATGCGGGCAAAAGCCACATTAGTTCTGGTCTGTATTTCCGGTTATTCCTTTTTATCCAGAGACCATTTGCCTGCGCCACGGCAAGCTATGTACAGGAAAATGAAGCTGTAGAGAATTGCGGCATCGCCACCGTTGATGGCAGGAAAAAACTCCGCACCGAATTGAAACTTCCAGTGAAACTGAACGTAGGCAACCGCCATGGTGCCACTTGCAAGAAATGCAGCCCAGCGCGTCTGAAAGCCGATCGCAACCAGAATTCCGCATACCAGCTCAATGACGCCCCCGATCCAGAGTTGCGAACCGATTGCGGGCTGTTGCTCAGTCAGAACACCGAACACCTTCTGAACGCCATGAAACAGGAAGATTGCGCCGGTGACGACTCTCAATACTGCGTATGTAGTGTCTGTGTACTTTGATAGGAAGTTCATCCCAAGTGCCCCTCGTTTGTATCGTTAGAATTGCGATCCGGTCATTAAATGCTCAGGCGAAATGCCGACGTCCGTGATGGGTCAACAACAGCGATTATAGCGCGAACCTTGTGAATGACTCACTCCGGTCAGAACCGGACGCCGATTGAAGCGTTGCCTAGTCTGCTGAGCTCCAATCAGGCCACGCAAGTAGAGATCGATGACTCGGCAGAATCAGGCAGGCAAGTCCAAGGAAAAAGTAGTCGAGCAACTGGTTTACGGCCGACCATTCTTGCAGCACGTAGTGGCCTATCAACAAGCTCAACATGAACAGAAACCAACCGTAAATGGCAATAACCCCGCTGCTATTTGACACCCGCGTTATGTGATTCCCTTCACACTCTGACCCGGCACCTAGTCTCCCTGCACACCTCCCTGTCGCTGCTTTAAGTGGTGCAATGCATCCAATGATTTGACGGGCGCCCGATGACCGGGTCACCGGTCGCCCAATCGCAGGAGCCAGGCAGATGAAAGTACGCCGCCGCATGTTCACGAGCCTCGTCGCCGGAATGCTGTTGACCGCTTCGGCCCAGGCCGCGTGGGCGGCCGGCCCGATGACCGAGCGTGTGCGCGAGTTAGCCAATACGCACGCATCGGAGAAGGTTGACGTCATCGTCAGTTACCGCGAGATGCCGGACCAGGCCGAGGCGGCGCGCACCAAGGCGCTGGGCGCCAGCACCTATCGCAGCTACGGCAGCCTGCCGATGCGCGCGATGCGCATCCCGGGGCATGCACTCGAGCGCCTCGCCAACGGCAAGGGCGTGAGCTTCGTGGCTGAAGACGGCGTGGTGGAGGCCAATACCTGGAACGCGCGCCGCGCCGCCAACTTCCCCGACGGCGACAGCATCAACAAGCAGTTCGCGGGCGAAGGTGTCCGCGTGGCCGTGATCGATTCCGGCG
>JBFKXV010000537.1:0-2044 GCA_041637935.1 Burkholderiales bacterium
AATCGGCTGCTTGCGTCACATGCTATCGTTGCAGCGCTTAAATAGGCGAGAAAAGAACAAATGAGCCACGAATCCACCGGCCGCACCGACAACGAACTGCATCCGCTAATCGCCATTGTTATTGTCGTCGCCATATCTGCCGCAGCCTTTGCCGCCGAGGTGGCTGTCGCAGATCAGCTCCCATGGGGTGAGGAAGCACGCGGCGTAGCCGCCGTACTATTGGGTGCGATCACAGCGCTGTGGCTCACCGTAAGAAAGGGTGGATCCCTGGCAGCCCTCGGGCTGACTCGGCCGAGACGCTGGTGGACTGTTCCGATCTGGGTGCTCGGTATTTTTTTTGTATTTGCGTTCGCGCAAGCGCTCGTTCCGCAACTCATTGTGCCATTCTTTGACCTGCCAGCACCGGACATGTCGCGGTACGACTTCATTCGCGGTGATGCAATGGCTGCCATTTCCATGGCCTTGTTGCTGCCGCTGACTGCGGCTGTTCCCGAGGAACTCGTTTATCGCGGGTTCTTGATTCGCCAATTCGAACGTCTGTATGGCAACGTGCGCGCAGGCCCGATTCTGGCGGTTCTGTCCCAGGCCCTCATTTTTGGCTTTGTCCACTTTCAGTGGGGGCTCGGCGGCATTGTGATGACTTCGATCATGGGCCTTGTCTGGGGTGTTGCGTACCTCTTGTGCGGCCGCAATCTCTGGATCGTCATAATGGCGCATTCACTCGCACACATCGCTTTGATCTTGCAGCTGTATTCGGCACCTGTGCCGGCGTAGAGCCCGATGCAGTGTTCGTGTCAACGTCGCCGTGATGTTTTCGCCCGAAATGCTGTGTCTCAATGACACTTGGCGAGATAAACAAGAAGCCCCGTGAGGGGCCTTTTCAATTTCCGGCGGTCCAGCGAGTCCGCTGCGGACTATGCTCCGCCAAACTCGATCGCTTAATTCATCTTCTTGTACCAACCAGCGTCTCAGTTGTTTTCCTTTGCAATCAAGTCCGAACAGTTGCGAGCCAAAGCTGAGGACTGCCGCCCGGTTGACCCATTGCCCTGAAGCACCTATTGGTCTGCCGTCCCTAGTGGCCTTGGCATTGGAAAATATCGTCGGCGCTCGGTATGGTTAGCCGCAAGGCTTCAGATCGATCGTTCCTGAACAACTCTGGCCGACCCCGTCTTCAACCTGTCGTAGTAAATGCCGCGGGAGATCCAATCGATGAGCACGAGCACCAATCCCTTGACTGCAGCGCCGGTGCTCTTGCGCAGCGATGCCGACGGAATCGCTACACTGACGCTGAATCGACCAGCGCAATACAATGCATTGTCCGAAAATCTTTTGACCAGCTTGCAGTGCGAGTTGGACCAGATCGCTCAAGACGAAACGCTGCGAGTCGTAATCATCGGCGCCGAGGGCAAGGCCTTCTGTGCGGGCCATGATTTGAAAGAAATGCGAGCCATTGAAGACCGCTCCGTCCACCAGGCGCTCTTCGACCAGTGCGGGCGCATGATGATCAGTATTAATCGCTTGCCGCAACCGGTCATCGCCTGTGTCAATGGAATCGCCACGGCGGCCGGCTGCCAGCTGGTCGCTAACTGCGACCTGGCGGTGGCGGCGGAAGACGCTCGATTTGCCGTCTCGGGCATTAACGTCGGCTTGTTTTGCTCGACACCGGCGGTGCCCCTGAGTCGGAACCTGTCGCGCAAACGAGCGCTGCAACTGCTGCTGACGGGCGATTTCATATCGGCAGCAGAAGCAAAGGAATTTGGCCTGGTCAACGAGGTTGTAGCGGCAGCAGACCTCGCATCGGCGACGCACGCGCTGGCAGCCAAAATAGCAGCCAAGTCCGCGCACTCGATCAGGCTCGGCAAGGATATGTTTTACAAGCAGCTGCCGATGGATCTGGCCGAAGCGTATGCCTACGCGAGCGAACGCATGGCCTGCAATATGGATTCGCATGACGCGCGCGAGGGCATCGATGCGTTCATTCAGAAGCGCAAACCCGAGTGGAAGAACAAATAGGGCCGCATCATGTCGAACTCGCAGTACTCGA
>JBFKXV010000538.1:0-2031 GCA_041637935.1 Burkholderiales bacterium
GAGCAGGCTTTGCGCGATAGCGAAGTGCGCTACCGGTCGCTGGTCGAGGACATGCCGGCACTCATTTGCCGCTTTCAGCCCGACGGCACGCTCACGTTTGTCAACGAACACTACTGCCGCTACTTCAAAAAGTCTCGGAGGCAGTTAATCGGCCATAATTTCTTCCAGTTCATCCCGGAGGAAGACCGGCAAAAGGTACGCGATCATTATTCCTCGCTGACTGAAGAGCAACCGTCTGTCACTTACGAGCACAGCGTTGTCGATGCAGATGGTGCCACGCGTTGGCAACGATGGACTGATCGGGCCATTTTCGACGCGCAGGGTACTGCCTTGGAGTATCAGTCGATCGGCGAGGACATTACCGAAAGTAGAGGACGTGAACAGGCGCTGCGTGAAAGCGAAGAGCGGTTTCGCAACCTGATCGAAGGCTCGGTTCAGGGAATCTACATCCATCGCGACTTCGAGCTCCTTTTTGTGAACCAGGCCTTTGCCCACATTCTCGGATACGAAACCGCTGATGAACTCCTGGCAGACATCAAAAATCTCGATCAGCATTTTGCGCCTTACGAGCGCGAACGCATACGCGCCTACGCCGAAGCTCGCGTCAAGGGCGAGGATGTGCCGGTACGCTACGAATACGATGCGCTGCACAGGGACGGCAAGATCCTGACGCTGCAGAATGCTGTCAGAGTCATCGCCTGGGAAGGCGAACCCGCGATTCAAAGTACCGTGATTGACGTGACCGAAGCGCGCAGTCTTTCTGAACAGCTGTCTTACCAGGCCAGCCATGATCCACTGACAGGCTTGCTCAATCGGCGTGCGTTCGAGCAGGGACTGCAACAGTTGCTGGAGAAGGCGCGAACCAACGGCACCGAGCATGTTTTGTGTTACCTGGACCTCGACCAGTTCAAAGTCATTAACGACAGTTGCGGACATACGGCAGGCGATGAGCTATTGCGCCAACTCGGCGTTTTGTTGCAACAACAGGCCCGCGGTCGAGACACGTTGGCACGTTTGGGCGGAGACGAATTCGCGATCTTGCTGGAACGTTGTTCAATCGCGCAGGCGCAGCGGGTAACCGGCGCCGTGCGCACCGCGATCGAAAGGTTTCGCTTTGCCTGGGATAACAAGATTTTCAATATCGGCGTCAGTATCGGTGTCGTGTCCATCGACCACAACAGCGAAAGCATGGCGAGCGTGCTCGGCATGGCCGACGCTGCCTGCTACGCTGCCAAGGACGCCGGACGTAACCGCGTGCACATCTATCGCGAAGACGATGAAGTCCTGGCAAGGCGCCGCGGCGAGACACATTGGATCGCGGTCATCAATCAAGCCTTCCAAGACAATCGCTTTTTTCTGAATTGTCAGTCGATCACCCCGCTCGGCAAGGCAAACGGCCAGGTTGCGGGGCATGAATTGCTTATTCGTATGCGCGACGACGATGACCGTATTGTGGTTCCGGGTGCGTTCCTGCCGGCCGCTGAGCGCTACAACCTGGTTCCCAGACTAGACCGCTGGGTTGTCGGGTCCGCTTTTCATTGGTTTGCCATTCATCGCGCGCAATTGGACGGGATGCTCATGTGCTCCATTAACCTCTCGGGCAGCTCGTTGAGCGAGGATGGGTTTCTGGATTTTGTCGTGCAGCAATTCCGCAAACACGATCTTCCGCCTGAGAAATTCTGTTTCGAAGTTACCGAAACCGCGGCGATTGCCAACCTGACGCACGCCACGCGGTTTATCAATGTGTTGAAGAGTCTGGGTTGCCGGTTTGCGCTGGATGATTTCGGCAGCGGGCTCTCGTCATTTGCCTATCTCAAGAACCTTCAGGTCGACTATCTGAAAATCGACGGCATGTTCGTCAAAGACATCGTTGATGATCCGATCCACTTAGCAATGGTCAAATCCATTAATGATATGGGCCACGTCATGGGCAAAAAGACAATTGCCGAGTTCGCCGAGAGTGACGCTGTCCTGGAAATGCTAAAAGACATCGGCGTGGATTACGCCCAAGGCTACGGCCTCGACCGGCCC
>JBFKXV010000539.1:0-2020 GCA_041637935.1 Burkholderiales bacterium
CAGTTTGCGCTCGCGTTCTTTTCCATCTGGCTCGATCCGCGCACCCGTGAACCGGGGTTACGCGAATCGCTCATGGGCCAGAGCTGAACGGAAACCGGAACTGCACAATGACGTTATCGCGCGGAGCGCTGTTTGGTTATTCGATGTTCGCGTTGCCGCTGGCGATGGCGGCTTTGCCGATCTACGTCCACGTTCCCAAATATTACGCAACGACACTGGGTGCACCTTTAGCCTGGATTGGTCTGATCCTGTTTGCCGCACGGCTGCTCGACGCAATCCAGGATCCTCTGCTCGGTTACCTGAGTGATCGCGCCGCCGGCAGACGCTTTGGCCGGTTCTCCCTTGTTCTGCTGGGCGTGCCTTTGCTGGCGGTGGGCTTCGTTGCTTTGTTCCAGCCGCCGGTTGCAGGCGCTGCGGCGCTGGCCTGGTGGCTGGCCGGTTCGCTGGTAGTCGTCTATGTCGGTTTCAGCGCTGCGTCAATCAGCTACTTCGCGATCGGTGCCGAACTATCGTCGGATTACCACGAGCGAACGCGCATTACCGCGGCACGTGCCGGGCTCGGAATACTGGGGGTAATGCTTGCGGCCACATTGCCGGAGTTTCTGTCGCAACGCTCGGGCGAGGCGGCCGGCGTGGAGCAGTTCAGTCTGATGTTCGTTCCGGTACTGCTGGTTTGTACCGCACTGACGTGGCGTCTCACACCACGCGTTCTCTCAACGGCGCAGCCACGCCGAACATGGGTCGCGATGTTTGCGCCACTTCGAAATCGCGAGTTCCGCTGGTTGCTGGCCGTAATCATCCCCAGCGGGGTGGCCGGTGCTATTCCGGCAACCTTGATTCTGTTCTTCGTGGAGGACGTTCTGCAGACGCCGCGCCTGTCCGGCCTGTTCCTGGTTGCCTATTTTGTTGCCGGCGCGCTCAGCATGCCGGCGTGGGTCGCCGTGTCGCGCCGTACCGGCAAGAAAAACGCCTGGCTGCTCGGGATGGTGATGGCAGTGGTTGCGTTTATCTGGGCGTTTGCGCTCGGAGCAGGTGATGTCGTCGCTTTCACGATTGTGTGCGTTATGTCAGGTGTGGCTTACGGCGCGGAACTCGCCCTGCCGCCGTCAATTCTGGCTGATCTGGTCGACCGTGGCGGAACGGAACACAAGGCCAACGGCGCTTATTTCGGACTATGGCAGATGATTGAAAAACTCAACCTGGCCGCGGCGGCAGGCATTGCGCTGCCGCTTCTCGCGCTGCTCGGTTATGCGCCAGGCGAAGGCGCCAGCAATGTACTCGCACTGTCTGCGACCTACGCCTTGCTGCCGTGTGCAATCAAACTCCTGGGCGCGGCGATGTTGTGGCTGGCACCGGTTGATCCGCGGCATGACCGCTCCGCTACACTCGTTACCGAAGGGGGAATGTAATGAAGTTGTTGTCGATAGCACTACTCAGCGCAGCGGCGGCGCTGATCGCCGGTTGTGCCGCGCCTGGCGTTGAGGCATATCGCGATCAACGCCCGGTGCTCGATTTGCGCCAGTATTTTGACGGGGAAATCGAAGCACAAGGCATGTTCCAGAATCGCTCGGGCGAGGTAGTTAGACGCTTCACTGTCGCGATCAAGGGAAGCTGGCAAGGCAACGTCGGCACATTGGAGGAAGACTTTTTCTATTCTGATGGCACCACTGACCGGCGTGTTTGGACCATTACCAGGATTGACGAGCACAACTACACCGGCACAGCGGATGACGTTATCGGCGAGGCGACCGGCAAGGCGTACGGAAATGCGTTGCACTGGCGGTACGTTCTCGCGCTCGAGGTCGACGACAAGACTTACAAGGTCGACTTCGACGACTGGATGTACCTGGTCGACGATGAGGTTATGTTGAATCGCTCAGAGATGCGCAAGTTCGGGTTTCGCCTCGGCGAAGTCACGCTGGCGTTTAAAAAGAAAGGATGACTTTACGTGGCGCTGAACACCCGCATAACTGATTGGCAAGGCCGGCGCGTCTGGGTCATTGGTGCCAGCAGCGGCATC
>JBFKXV010000540.1:0-2008 GCA_041637935.1 Burkholderiales bacterium
GAATGGCCACACCGCGCTCGCTGCGCCTTGTCTCACACCAAAGTGACCACCGTCGCGCCGATCCAATATGTGTTAACAGGCCCTAGTTGACAATACGCACGTTGCGCGCAAGCCACATCGCAAGCACAGTGCAGGCGACCGCGATGAGTCCGCTAATCCAGTAGCCGGTGAGCATGCCGGAGACGGTGTGTCCGATGATAAAACCGGACGCCAGTGAGGCCACACTCGATCCGAGTTGTTGTATCGCAGAATTAAAACTCAGGAACGCACCGCGCAAATCCGGTTGTGCAGCGCCGGTAACGATTGCCATCGCCGGAACGAAACGTCCGGATACAAAAACCATGAACGTGACCATCACCAGTATCGCCACCCACACCGGTGCCGGCGGCAGGTTGGTGCAGGCGAGCAGTGGAATGATGGAAATACTCGAGATGATCGTGAACATCTTGTGCTTGCCGTGGCGATCGGACATGCGTCCCCACAAGCGCGAGGTGAACACTGTTGCTGCGCCGCCAAAAAAATACAGCCATGGCAGATCAGTCTCGGCCAGCCCGACATTGCCGACCATATAGGGGGCGATAAACGGGATCACCGAGAAGCCGCCAAAGATCATCACCGCGGTGAGTATCAGCGCGCGCACATGGTTGTTGTCCGAGAACACCTTTATGGCCTGACGCAGCGGATGCCGTGACCTTGCCTGCGCAACATGGGTGTCCATTGTTGGCAGCAACCACGCCGCCGTGAAGAATATCAGAATTGAAATGACACCCAGAAAAATGAATGGCGCGCGCCAGTCGAACAAGTTGGCCAGCGTCAGCCCCAGCGGCACACCGGCGACTGCCGATATCGGAAACGCGGTCATCACAATGCCCATCGCGGTGCCGCGCCGCGCGTCCGGAACCAAGTCGCCGACGATGGAATAGACAGCGGCACCGGCAATGCCGCCAAACGCACCGCTGATGGCTCGGGCGGCGAGCAGCCAGCCGTAGTCTGGTGCCGCTGCGCACAGCAGCGTTGAGACCGTGAATCCGCCATATAAAAACAACAAAGCGCGCTTGCGGTCGAAGCGGTCGACGTACAGGCCGCATAAAACCGAGGCCACGGCGGCGGACAACGTATAGGCTGACACCAGTATCGCGAACTCGGTCGGGCTGATCTGCCAGATGCGGATGAATTGCGGGCCCAGCGGCATCAAGACCATGAAATCCATGAAATGGGTGAACTGCACGCCGAGCAGAACCAGTAGTAGGGAACGCTCGCGCAGCACCGGATCGAGCGACATGCTCAGGCCAAAACCGGCTGCAGTTCGAAGGCCTCGGCAAGCAACTGATAGGAGCGCAGTCTGCTTTCGTATTCTCCGGTAATGGTGATGATCATCAGTTCATCGGCTTGGTACGCCTGCTGAATCTGCAGCAACTTGTCTCTGACCTCATCGGGCGTGCCGAGAACGATGCGCTCCCGTTCGCGCTCAATTATGGCGGCTTCCTGATCGCTATATGACCACCCAAGTGCTTGTTCCGTTGTCAGAATTGGTGATTCCCGGCCGGTCGCCATGAGCGCGCGGCGATGATCAATCGGCGCCGCGAGGCGGTCGGCGTCTTGACTCGTCTGCGCGCAGATAACGAATACACACACCATCGAGTGCGGTGCCGACTCGCGCCGGGAAGGCTGAAACGTATAACGATAGCCTCGACTGACCTCGTCACCGCCGCGAGCGTTGATGAAGTGGGCAAACGCGAAGCGAAGACCGAGATGTGCTGCCAGGGCAGCGCTGTAGTCTGAGGAGCCCAGTAACCATACCTCGGGTGCGCCGGCGCCAGCCGGCATGGCACGCACGCGTTTGAACGGGTGCTCGTCCGGCAATTCGTCATCGAGCCACCCGACCAGATCGCTGACCTGTTGCGGGAAAGCATCGCTGGCGTAGAACGAAATGGGATTGATTGCCTTTGCCGTCAGCATGTCCCCACCCGGTGCGCGGCCAATGCCCAGGTCAACGCGCCCCGGGAAC
>JBFKXV010000541.1:0-2001 GCA_041637935.1 Burkholderiales bacterium
TGCTCAGCGTCGAAGAGTGGTTCGGCAAAGTTGCGGAAGGTAGCGAAGAAGCCTGAGCGCTGTATTTTGGTCGGGAGCGCGTGCTCGTCGAGCGCGCCCCGATCTGCTCTGTAGCGCTCGGATTGCAGCCAGCGCTGGCAGTCATTGTCTGTATGTCTGCTTGCCAGATCGTAAACTGGCAGCGAAGACGGCCTATCGATCCACTAGTCAATGTCGGAGATGCAAAGAACCTCACGACGCAACGTAAGGAGGTATTCGCGTGCGCTTGAATGGACGAGCTGCACTATAGCTGGATGCGCGTTGCGCCGCGCGCGAGCCGGTTAAAGCAACGGCGCGCGTTATTGAAGTGTGACTATCGTATCGCGCCAGACTTGCATTGGCGGCGGAAGCTTGAGTTTGCTTGCGGTGCTGTTTGCAAATCGCTCAAAACTCGGGTGATGTACCCACTCCCAGGCTCCCGCACCGATCATCGCAATGCCTAAAATCAGTGATAACACGCCGATCGTGATGCGCGGCAATCCGACAAAGATGAAACGCAGTTTGCTGCCGTAACGGTCCGCCACAATGAAGATGACCAGTCCGATCCCGAACACAATAAATCCCATCGCGGCGAGTATCGGGCCCGGGCGGTTAGCAAGAACGTTGATCAACTCCGACCAGCGCCCGCTGCCCATTGCATAAGCACTTGCGATAACCGCAATTCCGATGAGCAATTGCATTAATCCAACGATCACTGCCGGCGCCCCCATCCAGTCATCCCAGCCGTAATCGGATAATCGTAATGCTAGCTGGCGGGTGATAATTCCCTCGAGACCGGCAAGCGCGAACCCCACGCCAATGACGAACACGCCGAGCTCCACGCCCTTGGGCATATCAAAGACGTTGCCAGCGGCAATCCCGACGATGCCAAGGGCAAATGCGCAATACTCGATGAAGGCAGCAATACGCACGACTAGTCCTTTTCGCTCAAGTAATAGTGTGATGCCGTCGGGTTCGGCGAGCCACTGCCGATAACCGGCAACAGCCGAACGAGCAGCGTCAGTCTGGCATTGCGGTTGTCGGTGCCCGTAACGGGCTGGTGCAGTTTTGCTCGATGGGCCATCAGCGAGATCGTGATTTCATGGGTGTGCGACTATGCACTAGCCCTCGCATAAATCCTGCCAGGATCATTCATACATCTTGTTTGGTCTTGCTTCAGCTCAATTCTGCAGCAATGGATAGTCTGCCCCCGCCACCAGAAAACGTGCTCATAGACCCAGAGGCGCATGTTCGTGGGAAAGATAGGCGTTTTCGTTACAGCATGTCGGCGATCAGTCCGGTGAGGAAGTCATGCCACTGGCTGGGAAACGGCTCGGTCAGTTCCACAGATTGTTCCATGTCCGCCACAAAAACGCGCTGCAACAGCTCTTCCACGAATGGCGGGTGCGAAGTCGCGATGTTCAGTTCCTTGTTGACCTGTAGACTGAGCGCATCGAAGTTGGCCGAGCCAAGACATGCCCAGCCGTCATATATCGCGCCTTTTACGTGCGACATTTTTGGATAGATGTAGACACGGATGCCGTTGGCGAGCATTTTGTTGGCGGCGATTGCATTGGCGCGGTCAATCAGTCCGAAGTCGCTGCGCAACGGCAGAATGACACGCACGTCGACACCGCGCCGGCGCGCCATCACCAGTTCATAAAGGACGGCGTCACTGGTGAAATAAGCGTTCTGGATATAAATGCGCTGCTGACTGTTGCGGATCGCCGCGATCTGCGCTCTCAGGATCTGTGCATCCTTGGGGCTGGTTGTCAGCACCCGCACCGGGTACATGTTATCCGTTGCCGTGTTGACCGGTCTGACTATCTGCAGCATCGCGAGTAAGTCTCCAAGCGGCCGTTGTCGCGTCCAGGTTTTATCAAAATCCTTGCGCAGCACGTCGACGACCGGGCCGCTGAGCTCGAACATCAGATCGTGCCACTCGTAACGGTACTCGCGGCCTATGTTCATTCCACCGACAAA
>JBFKXV010000542.1:0-1997 GCA_041637935.1 Burkholderiales bacterium
ACCTAATGTCATCCGGCGTATCAGCGAGGAGGTTTTCGAGTTGGGCTATGTGCTGATAGACCTGGAAACATACTTTGTGATCCTGGCACAACCCACCTTTCGCAGTTATCGCCGGTTGAGCGACGGCTGCTTGTCAGCGAGATGGATTCCGGTGGGCGGAAGCGACATCGATGATCGTGCGACTGCTCGCACCCGACTGTAATTTGCCGGTTGTTCAAGCATGGATTTGATGACTGTGGGTTGGCGCGAATGGGTGTCGCTGCCTGAGCTGGGTGTTGAGAGTATCAAAGCAAAGATCGATACAGGCGCTCGAACATCGGCACTACACGCGTTTCATGCAAAGCCTTTTGTCCAGAATGGTCAGCAGCGGATTCGTTTTGGTGTTCATCCCGTGCAACGACATCGCCATCCGGATGTCTTGTGTGAAGCACCGTTGATCGGCGAACGCATTGTGATTAGCTCTAACGGACAGCATGAACTGCGGTTCGTCATTACCACCATGCTGCGCATTGGGGCTTACCGCTGGCCAATCGAGATGACGTTAGCCGATAGAGACCAGATGGGGTTTCGCATGCTGTTGGGCAGACGGGCTTTGGCGGGACGTTTTTTGGTCGACCCGGGCACTTCATTCAAATTCGGCCGGCCCGGAAGAGAGTCGGAATATCAACAGATCAGAAGGAGGCATCGACGATGAAAATTGCAATGCTCGCGCGCAATCCGAAGTTGTACTCACATGAGCGACTCGTTGCGGCGGCACAAGAACGTGGCCACGAAATACAGGTCATCGATACCTTGCGTGTTTACATTAACGTCGCTTCACACAGACCGGAAATGCGATACAGGGGCGTCAAGCTGGAAGGCTTCGACGCGGTTATTCCGCGTATCGGCGCATCCATCACGTTCTTCGGAACGGCGGTCCTCAGGCAGTTCGAAATGATGGGCGTCTATCCCTTGAACGAATCAGTTGCGATTGGCCGCTCGCGCGACAAGCTGCGCAGCCTGCAGCTTCTTGCCCGCAGAGGAATCGGGCTGCCGGTCACCGTGTTTTCCCATGCAACCAGCCAGGCAGAAGATATTCTTCACATGATCGGCGGCGCGCCGGTGATCATCAAACTGCTCGAGGGCACCCAGGGAATCGGTGTCGTGTTGGGCGAAACGCCGGGTGCAGCGAAGAGCATGATCCAGGCATTCGGTGGTCTGAAGGCGAACGTTTTGGTCCAGGAATTCATCAAGGAAGCGGGCAATCAGGATATCAGGTGCCTGGTGATCGGCGACAAGGTCGTCGCGTCAATGATGAGAAAGGGTGTCGAGGGGGATTTTCGGTCCAACCTGCACCGTGGCGGCCAGGCGCTGAAGGTCAAGATCACGCCCGAGGAGCGCTCTACTGCGGTGCGTGCCGCTAACATCATGGGGCTCAACGTTGCTGGAGTCGACTTGTTGCGCTCGAATCATGGCCCGGTTGTGATGGAGGTGAATTCCTCGCCCGGTCTCGAGGGGTTGGAAAAATCGACCGGCGTCGACGTCGCCGGTAAGATTATCGGATTCCTGGAAGAGAACGCGAAACCAAACCGAACCAGGACGCGTGGGCGTGGTTAGTACGAACGCAAAACCATTTGTCATCGGTGGAACTTCGATTCGCCCCGGCGAGCGCGGCATCATCGATTTGCCTGTTACCGAACTGTCAACGCACACACCAGTGACGATGTCGGTTCACGTTATCTGCGGCCGGCGTGCTGGTCCGACATTGTTTGTCTCGGCCGCGATCCACGGTGACGAAATATCCGGCGTTGAAATCATCCGCCGTGTTTTGAAATTGAGTGCGCTACGACGCCTGCATGGCACGTTGATCGTCGTGCCGATTGTTAACGTATTTGGATTTATCTCGCTTTCGAGATATTTGCCTGACCGGCGTGACCTTAACCGGTCGTTCCCGGGCTCGCAAAAAGGATCGCTGGCCAGCCGGCTGGCGAATCTGTTTTTGAGCGAGGTGGTGGCGA
>JBFKXV010000543.1:0-1987 GCA_041637935.1 Burkholderiales bacterium
CATTTAGATGCTTCGCGAACGGTTGCGTGAATCTCCCGCGCCAACAACTGGATCGCTGCACCATCCTGCATACCTGCCTTGCGCCCCAGCAGGTCGATACCCTGTATGCCGTTGGTGCCCTCGTGAATCGGGTTCAGTCTGTTGTCGCGGTAAAACTGCTCGACCGGAAACTCGCGCGTATAGCCATAGCCACCGTGTACTTGTATCGCCAGGCTATTGGCCTCAACGCAGAATTCTGATGGCCAGGCCTTTGCAATCGGCGTCAGCATTTCGAGCAACAGCGCGGCATCTTTTCGCGCGTCTTCGTCAGGTCCGTGTTGTTCGTCTACCAGCCGCGCGCAGATCAGGCACAAGGCCAGCGCACCCTCGGCAGCAGCTTTCTGCGCCAGAAGCATGCGGCGCACGTCGGCGTGTCCGATGATCGGCAACTGCGGCTGCTTCGGGTCCTTGGCACCGGGAAGACGGCCCTGCGGCCGTTCGCGTGCATAGGCCAGTGCGTGTAGATAACCGGTGTAACCCAGCGCGGCTGCGCCCATGCCAACTCCGATGCGCGCCTCGTTCATCATGTGAAACATGCAGGCGAGGCCGCGATTGGGCTCGCCGATCAATTCAGCCCAGGCACCGTCACCCTCGCCAAAACTGAGCACGCAGTTGGTGGTGCCGCGATAGCCCATTTTATGGTTCAGCCCGGCCAGTGCCACTTCATTGCGTTCGCCAAGCGAGCCATCGTCGTTGACGCGAAACTTCGGAACGATGAACAGCGAGATGCCTTTGACGCCCGGCGGCGCACCTTCGATTCGCGCCAGCACCAGGTGAACGATGTTTTCCGACAGTTCGTGTTCGCCTGCGGAGATCCACATCTTGCTGCCGCGCAGACGAAAGCTGCCATCGTTTTGCTTGACCGCGCTGCAGCGAATATCGGACAGCGAGGAACCGGCTTGTGTTTCAGACAAACACATGGTGCCGGAGAAGCGTCCCGAGCGCAGCCCCGGGAGGTAACGCGCCTTTTGTTGTGCGCTGCCGAATACCTCGATGAGATTGCCATTGGCAATAGTCAGGAACGGATAGGCCGCAGTCGCCGTATTAGCGGCATGAAACCACGCCAGACATGCTTGGGCGACAGTCCACGGCAACTGCATGCCATTGTCGTTAAAATCCTGCGTTGCCGATAAAAAACCGGCGTCGTTGAACGCACGCAGCGCCTCAGCGACTTCCGGAATCATGCTCACTCGCTTGCCGTCAAAGGTCGGCTCGTGCAGATCTGCCTTGCGGTTGTGTGGCAAAAACTTTTCGGTTGCAATCTTGCCGGCAGTCTCCAACGCGGCGTCGAAAGTCTCGCGGCCGTGCTCGGCATACCTTGGCCATGCAGTCACCGATTCAATGTCGAGCAGTTCATAAAGAATGAACTCGATGTCACGGGGATTGAGGATCTTTGATTGCATGTAGATCGATCAGGAAACAGGAAAAAGCTCAATACCAAGCTCTCACCGCGGAGGTCGCGGAGGAACAACAAACTCAAAAAACCTCACCACAAAGACTCAAAGAACACCACGATCACCAAGAAAAATAACGTTCGCTTCGCGATCCCGCACCTCAATGGTGGGATGTTAATAAAAGAGTCAGTAGAAAGACGTGGAAGTTCGGGCGTGGTTTTGTTGGCGTGCTTGGTGTCTTTGGTGGTTTGGTGTTTGTGAGCAGTCAGGATTTTTTTCTGCGTCCTCAGCGTCCTTTGCGGTGAGTGCTTTTTGGCCTTTCGCGGGAGCCGCGACTTCAGCCGCAGTCCCCACGCCCGACGCAATCAGACAACTTCGAACAAACCCGCAGCACCCATGCCGCCACCGATGCACATGGTAACGACGACGTGATTGGCACCGCGGCGCTTGCCCTCGATTAAAGCGTGCCCTATGAGACGGCTTCCGCTGACACCGTATGGATGGCCAAGTGCGATGGCGCCGCCGTCGACGTTCAACCGGTCATTTGGAATACC
>JBFKXV010000544.1:0-1983 GCA_041637935.1 Burkholderiales bacterium
ACCACGTTCGGCGGTAACCCGCTTTGTTGCGTTGCGGCGCTCGAGACGATCCGCTTGCTGGAGGGCGGACTCGTCGCGAACGCGGCCCGAGCCGGCGATTACCTGCGTACGCGCCTGGCTGAACTCTCCGATCGATTCGACCTGATTGGCGACGTTCGCGGTCTTGGATTGATGGTCGGCGTCGAACTGGTAGCCGACCGTGCTTCAAAGAAGCCAGCGCCGCAAGAGCGCAATCGATTGATTGAACACTGTTTCCGGAAGGGCTTGTTGCTGCTTGGTTGCGGTGAGAATACGGTGCGTTTCTGCCCGCCATTGGTTGTTGGCGAAATGGAGATTGATACCGCAGTTTCGATATTCGCAGACGCGCTAAGCGAAATTCACTAACGTCTGACGCCGCATCAGGCTGTTTTTTAGGGGAGCGAGCAATGTTCGAACAGGTGCTCAAGCGCTTGGGAATCGAAACGGTCAATAGCGGTGTCTGCGCCAGCGGATGGCTGGACCAGCCAGGCGGTGCCGAAATCGCATCTTTGAATCCAACCACCGGCGAGCCAATCGCGCGCGTCAAAACTGCGGCGCGCGCCGACTACAACAACGTGGTTGAGGTCGCCCGCTCGTCATTTGAACGATGGCGCCTGATGCCGCCGCCGGCACGCGGAGAAGTGGTCCGCCAGCTCGGGCTCGCATTACGCGAGCACAAATCGGATCTGGGCATGTTGGTGACGCTCGAGGCCGGCAAGATTCGCTCCGAGGGCGAAGGCGAAGTGCAAGAGATGATCGACATGTGCGATTTCGCCACCGGACTGTCGCGGCAACTTTATGGCTTGACGATTGCGAGTGAGCGAACGCATCACCGGCTGATCGAACAATGGCATCCGCTCGGTCCGATCGGCGTCATTACGGCGTTCAACTTCCCCGTTGCAGTTTGGGCATGGAATGCGACACTGGCGGCGGTCTGCGGAGATACTGTCATCTGGAAACCGTCGCCGCAAACGCCGTTGACGGCAATTGCCGTGCAAAAAATCGTCAACAAGGTGTTTGCCGAGCATCAGCTCGGCGGTGTCTTCAGCCTGTGCATCGACGAAACTTCTGAGGTCGGCCGGTGGATGGCCGAAGATCGGCGTTTACCGCTGATCTCGGCGACTGGCAGTTGTGAGATGGGACGCTCAGTTGCCGCGACCGTTGCCGGCAGGCTCGGGCGCAGCTTGCTCGAGCTCGGCGGCAACAATGCCATGATCGTGACCGAATCGGCTGATCTCGACATGGCACTGCGTGCCGTGGTGTTTGCCGCTGTAGGTACCGCCGGCCAACGCTGCACTAGCCTGCGGCGTTTGTTCATCCATGATTCCGTGGCCGATGAATTCATCGGACGCTTGCTCACAGCGTATCGCAGTCTCGTCATTGGTGAACCTTGGCAGGACGGAGCGCTCGTCGGACCGCTGATCAGCGCCGCAGCACGCGAGCGCATGATCCGCGCACTTGACGAGGTGCGAGAGCAGGGCGGCGAAGTGCTTTGCGGCGGGAAAATACAGAAGGGACCCGGTTATTTCGTCGAGCCGACCATCGTGCGCGCTACAGCCGATATGCCGGTCGTAGCTCAAGAAACCTTCGCACCGATCCTGTATGTCATGACCTACCAGCAGCTCGACCATGCCGTTACCGCGCACAATTCGGTTGATCAAGGTCTGTCGTCCGCAATCTTCACCAGGCAGCTGATCGAGGCCGAACATTTTCTTTCTCCTGCCGGTAGCGATTGCGGCATCGCCAATGTCAACGTTGGAACCTCGGGTGCCGAAATTGGCGGCGCCTTTGGCGGCGAGAAAGACACGGGTGGCGGCCGTGAAGCCGGCAGCGACGCCTGGAAAGCCTATATGCGGCGGCAGACCTGCACGATCAACTACGGTACGGAACTGCCGCTCGCGCAGGGCGTGCGTTTTGATATTTGAAGCACGTGCCGGGAATTGATGCTGGTGCCGTCCTGAAGGC
>JBFKXV010000545.1:0-1957 GCA_041637935.1 Burkholderiales bacterium
ATCACCGGACCGACATCGGTCGAAAGCAATGCCGGGTCGCCAACGCCAAGTTCCGCCATGGCACCTTTGAGCAGTCCTATGACACGCTCGGCAATTTCCTGCTGCAGGAACAGAACACGCAGCGCTGAACAGCGTTGTCCGGCGCTGCCGAACGCAGAGGCCAGAACGTCTTTCACAACTTGTTCGGGCAAGGCAGAGCTGTCGACGATCATTGCATTCTGGCCGCCGGTCTCGGCAATCAGCGGTACGATGGGTCCAGGTCGTGAAGCGAGCGACTGATTGATCAGGCGCGCCGTTTCAGTGGACCCTGTGAACGTGACGCCAGCGATGCGCTCATCGCTGACCAGCTGGGCACCGACCGTGTCGCCCTGTCCGGGAAGCAAATGCAGAACGTTCTTCGGTATTCCTGCTTGATAAAACAATTGCACCATGCGAGCGGCGACCATTGGTGTTTGCTCAGCGGGCTTGGCAATGACCGGATTGCCGGTAACCAAAGCGGCGCTGATTTGTCCGGTAAAAATCGCCAACGGAAAATTCCACGGACTGATACAAACGAACGGACCGCGGCCGTGCATGCCGAGCCGGTTGCGCTCGCCGGTCGGCCCCGGCAACTGGATCTCTGCCAACACGCGCCGCGCGCTGGCCGCGTAGTAGCGGCAGAAATCGCTCGCCTCACGCACCTCGCTCAATGAATCGGCGACGGTTTTGCCAGCCTCACGGATACACAGCGCCATTAGCTCGGCGCGATGTTGCTCCAGCAATTCTGCTGCCTTCTCGAGGCATTGCGCGCGCGCCTCTGGATCGGTGTTGTTCCATTCCTCTGACGCAGCCATTGCCACAGTCAGCGTGGCGTCGATGGAACGTTTATCTGCTTCGACAACGTAGCCGACCGTACGGCGCCGGTCGGACGGTGATGTGATGGCAGTTTTCTCGCCTTTGACCTTCGCCCCGTTGACGATCGGCTGGGCAACCCAGGGATCGCCGACGCTGGCTGCCATGTCATCGGCCAATGAAACCAATGCCATGCTGTCAGCCAGATCGATGCCGCGCGAATTGCGCCGCTCATCGCCGTAAAGGTCAATCGGCAACGGGATGCGAGGATGCGGCAGCGGCTGTGTCGAGCGCGTGACCGCGACCGGGTCGGCGATGATGTCCTCAATGGGCGCTTGCCCGTCGTTGAGGCGATTAACAAAAGACGTATTGGCACCATTTTCGAGCAGGCGGCGCACGAGGTACGGAAGCAAGTCTTCATGTGACCCGACCGGTGCGTAGACGCGGCAAGCAAATCCGGACTCTTTTGCGCTGACAATCTGCGCATAGAGCGTTTCACCCATTCCATGCAAGCGTTGAAACTCAAAACCGCGCTCGTCGCCCGCCATATTTATCAGGTATGCGGCGGTATGTGCGTTGTGCGTGGCGAATTGCGGGTAAAGCGCATCGCGCGCCGACCAGATCTGTTTCGCGCAAGCAAGGTAAGAAACATCGGTGGACGCCTTGCGGGTGAAAACGGCATAGCCATCAAGACCCTGTTGCTGCGCCAGTTTGATTTCGCTGTCCCAGTAGGCGCCCTTGACCAAACGCAGCGGGATACGATGCCCATGTTTTCGAGCCAGATCAATAAGCCAGGCGAGAACATGGATGGCGCGTTTTTGATAAGCCTGCAGTGCCAGACCGAAGCCATTCCAGCCGGCGGGCAGCGTGTGGTAAACGGCTTCAAAAACGTCGAGTGTCAGTTCGAGGCGGTTTGCCTCTTCCATATCCAGCGTGATCGCGACACCTGCGTCGCGCGCCAGTTCGGACAATGACTGCAGACGCGGCGTTAGTTCTTCAAGAACGCGGTCACGATTGGCAAATTCGAAGCGCGGATGCAGTGCCGAGAGTTTGATCGAAATGCCCGGCGCCGCATAAATGTCATCATGGTTGTGTGCTTCGTCTGCCAGCGCGCCGATCGCGGCTG
>JBFKXV010000546.1:0-1950 GCA_041637935.1 Burkholderiales bacterium
CGGGCCAGACGCTGCAACTGAGCTATGTATCCGACACACCGCGCCCGACTTTTCTGTTGACCAGTAACGCACCGCCGGTCCAAGGTAACGAGCTGTCACAACTCGGACGTCTGATTGCAGCATTGCTGGAACCAAAGCAACGGGCCGCTGACGGCGCCACAGCGCAACGCAGCCTGACGCCACTGACTGCAAATCCGGCTGAGTCGATGAGGACCCCCGCCCTGCTGCGCGCGGCGCTGGCCGAATCAGGTATCTTCTACGAATCGCACCAGGCCCAGTGGGTTGCCGGCCGGCTACCGTTGGAACAATTGCGTCGCGAGCCACAGGGTCGATTGCCACCGTTGCCAAAACCGCCAGCCGAACCAGGCCCGGTCGGCAAGAGCGCCGCCCAAGGTGTGGCGGGAAACCCGGCCGCCACCAACAGCGCTAAGGCGGAGCGGATACCCGTAGCAGACGTGCGCACCAACCCGGTTGGCAATCAGCATCAGCCCCCTGCTTCCGGCAAAGCGCAACCAAGCCCGATCCACCCCGAAACGGCGCCAATCGTGCGCCAGCAACTCGAGACGCTCGATACGCGACATGTCATCTGGCAAGGACAGGCCTGGCCCGATCAATGGATGCAATGGGAAACCGGCGAACAACCACAGTCGCCGGAAAACGGCGGGCAGGCGGCGTGGTATTCGACACTGACTCTGGAACTGCCACGGCTAGGCAAAGTGCGAGTCCGCACCGTTCTCGCTGGTAATGGTGCCCGCGTGCGGGTCGAATTTGTTGATGGTGCAGCAGGTGAACGATTGCGTGCGGCACAGGCGTTGCTTGCGGCCAACCTGCATTCCAGAGGAATAGATCTGGCCGATTTCAAGGTGATCGCCAGCGCATTGACGCCCGGCGCTCAGACTGCCGACAACTTATTGCCAAGTGACACCCCGCCCACAGACGATGACTAGTACGCCACGAGGTCCGCAGCAACGCAGCGCCGTCGCACTCGCCTACGACGAGAACGACGCCGCGCCGCGCGTGTCCGCCAAAGGCCGCGGCCTGCTCGCTGACACCATCATTGAGCGCGCCCGCGAAGCCGGTGTCTATGTTCACGAATCGCGCGAGCTGGTCAGTTTGCTGATGCAGGTCGATCTGGATCAGCACATTCCGCCAGAGCTTTATGTAGTCGTCGCCGAATTACTCGCCTGGCTGTACCGCATCGAACACGAGCAGGAGTCAGCTATTCACGGCGTGACAGGTCTTCCGGGCGCATGAGTGCGCAACCGTATACGCACCGTCACGCGCGGCGCTGGCCGCCGCTGGAAACCGACGAATCGCTGCGTGTGTACGCCAGAACGGAAATCTTCTACATCCTGAAAAAAATCATGGACCGCGCCACGGTCGTGTCGGTGCAGTTCAACTCGGGCAAAGAGTCGCTGCTGACCACTATTACGCGCGTGTCCGAGCCGAGCAATGAGCTGTTCCTCGAACCAGGCCCCGACAAAGAGATCAATGAACGACTACTGCGGGCTAAAGACGTCCTGCTTACCAGCCACGAAGGACAAGTGAAGATCAAGTTCACCGCCGAAAACATTGACGAGGCCGAGCATCTGGGCGTGCGCGCATTTCGCACCACACTGCCCGAATTCCTGATCAGACTGCAGCGCCGGCAGTTCTTCCGCATTCCAACCAGCGTGGTGAATCCGGTATTTTGCTGTTTTCGACTCAATGACGGCCAGGAAACCACTGCCGTATTGGTTGACATCAGCGTTGGCGGCGTGTGTCTCATCGACATCCACCACACGCTCGATTTCAAAGTCGGCGCCACCTATGACAACTGCTACATCGATTTGCCCGGTCACGGGACGGTCGATATGGGACTGCAGGTGCGCAATGTGGCCGACACTAGGAAGGTTATCGATGGCAAAGTGGCGCGCCGTGCCGGCTGCGGGTTCGTCAACCTTTCGCGGC
>JBFKXV010000547.1:0-1936 GCA_041637935.1 Burkholderiales bacterium
GCGGGATTCATAGAGCGGTCCACTCTACCCAGCCCATCTGCCAGGTCAGCAGAACCAGACCACCGAATGCAATCCGGTACCAGGCAAAGGGCCGGAAACTGTGGCGGGCCACATAAGCAAGCAGGGCGCGCACGGTCAGTAATGCGGCGATAAAGGCGGCGATGAAGCCGGTGGCAAACAGCGGCAAATCAGCCGCTGTCAGCAAATCCCAGTTTTTATAGAGATCGTAAACAGTGGCCGCAAACATGGTCGGTATGGCCAGGAAAAACGAGAAATGCGTCGCCGCTTGCCGCGAAAGACCGAGCACCATTGCGCCCATGATCGTCGCGCCGGAACGGGAAACGCCGGGAAACATAGCCAGCGTCTGCGCGATCCCGACCTTGAGAGCGTCCTTCCAGGTCAGCTGATCGATATTATCGACGCGCGGACGCAGCGGGCGCGACTCGATCCAGAGAATGATCAAACCGCCGACCACCAGTGCCGAAGCGACCGTCACGGGCGAGAACAGGTGGGTTTTGATAGCGCGGTGAAAAAGCAGTCCGATCACGACCGCCGGCATGAACGCAACCAGTAAATTGACAACAAAACGCTGTGACGTGGGGTCGCTGAAAAGACCGAGTGTGACTGCGGTGAGTTTCTCCCGCTGTGCCCAGCAAACCGCGAGGATCGCGCCAAACTGTATGGCGATTGCAAACACTTTGGCCCGCTCGTCAGTGAAATCGAGCAAGCTGGAGAAGACGATCAGATGTCCGGTACTGGAGACCGGAATGAACTCGGTCAGGCCTTCGACGATGCCGAGCAGGAGCGCCTTGATCAGGTCCATCTCATCGCATCATCCGTAATCGCATCGTTCGAAATCGCATCGTTCGAAATTGCGTCAATCAGCGTTGCCCAGGCAGTGCAGATTCTCGTGTCGCTAGCGCCCGCAAAAAATCGTGTGTCAAAATAACAAAAACAAGCGGTTGGCTACCGCCAACCGCTATCAAGGCGATCGATTTTGCTCAGTCAAGCCTTACGGTAGATTTGCGCACCCGCCTCGACAAATTCGCGTGACTTGTCTGCCATGCCCTTTTTCAAGGCCTCATCCTCGGCAACCTTCTGGCTGGCAGCGTACTCGCGTACGTCCTGGGTGATTTTCATTGAACAGAAATGCGGTCCGCACATCGAGCAGAAGTGAGCCAATTTGGCGCCCTCCTGCGGCAGCGTCTCGTCGTGAAACTGCCGCGCCTTGTCGGGGTCTAGTCCGAGGTTGAATTGATCTTCCCAGCGGAATTCAAAGCGCGCTTTTGACAGCGCGTTGTCGCGGATCTGCGCACCCGGGTGACCTTTCGCCAGATCAGCAGCGTGTGCCGCCACTTTGTAGGCCATGATGCCTTCCTTGACGTCATCCTTGTCCGGCAAGCCAAGATGCTCTTTAGGTGTTACGTAGCAAAGCATCGCAGTGCCGTACCAGCCGATCATGGCGGCCCCGATAGCAGATGTGATGTGATCGTAGCCCGGTGCGATATCGGTGGTGAGCGGTCCGAGCGTGTAAAACGGCGCCTCTTTGCAGTATTCGAGTTGCAGGTCCATGTTTTCCTTGATTAGCTGCATTGGCACGTGCCCCGGGCCTTCAATCATGACTTGAACGTCGTGCCGCCAGGCGATATCGGTCAGTTCGCCTAGCGTCTTCAGCTCGGCGAGCTGCGCTTCGTCATTGGCATCGTAAATGGACCCCGGGCGTAACCCATCGCCAAGGCTGAAAGCGACGTCGTAGGCCTTCATGATTTCGCAGATGTCCTCAAAACGCGTGTAGAGGAAGCTTTCGAGGTGATGCGCGAGGCACCATTTGGCCATGATGGAACCGCCACGCGACACGATACCGGTCATCCGGTTTGCAGTCATTGGAACAAACGGCAGGCGCACGCCGGCGTGGATAGTGAAATAATCGACGCCC
>JBFKXV010000548.1:0-1918 GCA_041637935.1 Burkholderiales bacterium
ATTGTGCGAGCAGGTCCTCTTGCGACGTTGCGAAGATCACCTTCCAGTTGCCTTCCCCTTTCCGGATGACGGCATCCGTATCGGCCAGGAAAAGATCGTTGTGGGCCGCGGGGCTGCTGTTGAGATAGAGCTGGCCATCAACGATTGCCCAGAGTTCAGGCTTGGTCGGAACCTTCTTGCCCTTGCTCGCGCCAGCGGAACACCATCCGCCATAGGCCGGAGCGAATTTGGCAGGTTTGGCGTCGAACATCGCCTTGTTTTCGACCGACGAGAAATGCCACGTCGCGCCCTGGTAGGTGGAAGCGAAGTCGGCAGAGCCCATGGTTGGTGCACCAGCGGTGTGATAGGCCACCACGTCGTACCCCCCCACAACCGCGTCGCCGCTGATGTAGTGCTCGTCAACGGCAAGAGCGCTGGAAACCGGCAACGTAAATGCAGCGAACAGCGACAGTGCTGCAGTCTTGGCAAACTTGTTCATCGATCAGGTCCTTTGAGACGTTTCGTAATGATCCGGCTTCCGCCGATTTTCGTTTTGACTTCGACCGGATAGCGGTCTTTTACGAAGCGCAAATTTGGCCGGGGTTAGTTGATTGTTAAGTTTTGGTTAGGCCTCAGGGTTGGCTGTCGATCGACACATTCCGCGATGCGAACATCGGCTGCTACAACGACCTCATCGAACTGAAAGCCGCCCGTCGCATTGCGGCGGAGGTGTTCCCCCACGCCAACCAGGCGTAAGCGAAGAAGACGCATCAAACGCTATGTTGGCCGCCTTTTGCCGCGCAAGGCGCGAAGTCCCGACTGGTCTGCGACTCGATCGATGTCTCGTCTGGAATGCCGCAAGCCGCACCAACGTCAGCTTCAGTCAAGCTGCGCCGCGGCGATGGTTTGCACCACGGAGGTCCGGATTGGGCCGAAACCACCCAATGAATCCAATCACTAAAATTAGGCCTTCTGTTGATGCGCCACTGCCATTGCCCCATAGAGGCGGGGCGCGGGTGCTTGTCGGGCCACGCGCCCAGAGGACAGGCAGTAAAGCCAAACGAAGGACCCTCGTGAACATCCTCCGGCAGGCAGCATGCGCGACGGGGACCCATGTCACTCCAACCTCCGAACGAACGGGCCGCAACTGCGGTCACAGACCCGGCTGCCCTGCGCGTCTCAAAGCGCGCGGCGCTGTTCCTGTTGGGTCCTTTCCATTTCCTATACGTCGCCTTTGTGCCCCAGCTTTGTGGTAAACGGCGGGGCTTTCGCGGCTGGTACTGGCGGCTGGTCAAACGTGCCTGTTCGCGGCTTTTGTGGCTATTGAGCATCCGGACAGAAATGACAGAGGCCGACAGGGCCACGCTGGCCGAAGACACTGACAGCATCATCGTAATCAACCACCGCAGCCACCTGGATGGCTTCGCTTTAATGGACGTGTTGCCCGACGCGAAGTGGATCACCTTTGCTGCCAAAAAGGAGCTGTGCGACGCGGCCCTCCTGCGCCGCGGGTTCAAGGCCGCAGGACTGGTAGAGATTGACCGCAAGAGCGGCGCACTGGCGCTTGAGACACTCACCTCTGCCGTCCGCGACATGCCCGCGCGCTGCTCTGTCGTGCTTTTTCCTGAGGGCACACGTACAACATCCGAAAGTCTTGGCGCATTTAAGGGGGGCGCGGTAATAGTCGCGCGCACAATCGGCCGAACGATACGGCCCATCGTCATTCACGCCTCGGACCGCCTACTGCCACGCGGCAGATACCTGCCCAGAAACGGAACGATCCGAGTCGAAGTATTGCCGTCATTCGAATGCGATCATTCCGCGACCTTGGACGAGGATGTGGCTCGCTTGAGAGGCGCCATGATGGCCGTTTTCGAGGATGGGGTAGGTCGGTAACTCTTCAGAGATCATCTAACGCCAAGCGATGACATCGAGTGGA
>JBFKXV010000549.1:0-1908 GCA_041637935.1 Burkholderiales bacterium
AAAGCGCGGACGCTACCATGTCGGCGGCGCCTGGCTCGCCACGAAGTTAGGCGCGAAAGTGGTCCCGGTTGCGCACAACGCCGGCACCGTGTGGGCCCGAAAAGCGTTCATCAAGTATCCCGGCACGATCACAGTGAGCATCGGGCCGGCGATTGACGCAACTGGACGCAAACCGGACGAGCTGATGAATGGAGTGGAAGAGTGGATCGAACAGGAAGTCGGGCGGCTCGGCAGCGCGCGCCACTCATAGTCGACCTATTCCCGGTTGATGCGGTCGAGCGACCGCAGAACGCGGTGCTCGGCAACCGCGATGTTGATTTCGTGCTCAAGCGCACCCGCCGCCGCCGCACAATTGCGTTCAGTGTCGACGCCAACGGGTTGGTCGTCTCTGCGCCGTGGAACGCGTCCGAATCCCGAATAAAACGCTCGATGCTCGACGCAGCAGACTGGATTCTGAAAAAGCTCGACGAGTGGTCCGATCACCAGCCGCGCCAACAGCGCTGGGCCGATGGCGAACAGATCGACTTTCTTGGCCGTCGCCTGACGTTGAATATTATTGCTGACGCTGTACTGATGCCGGCAGTGCTGATCGATCCGTGCTGCCTGCAAGTCACGGTTGCCGACGCGCAAAGCGAGGCGAGAATCCGCGAAGCCGTCATCCAATGGTACCGTCGGCACGCCGCCCGCAATTTCACCGACCGTCTAGTGCATTGTGCTTCGGCAATGCAGCTACCAGTCCCGAAAATGTTTTTGTCGAACGCGGGCAGCCAATGGGGCAGTTGCAATGCCAAAGGCCAGATCCGCTTGAACTGGCGGCTGGTTCAGGCACCCCAGGAAATTATCGACTACGTTGTCGTTCATGAACTGGCACACCTGATCGAAATGAACCACTCGAAGCGATTCTGGAACATAGTGCAGCGCCATTGTCCCGGCCACCTGGACGCACGAACACATCTCAACCAGCGCGGGCACTGGTATCTAGGGATCCCCTGATTAATTGTCATGCACTCAGCGCGTGAGAATTAAAAATAGGATCCCTGGACATCTGAACATTCAAAACGCCCATGCTACACTCGGCGACCCTGCCGGGAGCGAGCTTGATAATGCGTTACACAACTTTACTATTGACACTGGTCCTGATCGCCGGCTGCGGCTCGAAAGGCCCGCTCTATCTGCCTAAAGAGGAGTCCACCAAGCCGCAATCGGCTGAAGATGCCAATGGGCAGAACACGTCCGCGCGCGACGAAGAGGAAGAGGAAGCGCCGTGAAGTTTTTTGCTGAACGTGATAACGAATTGCACGTCGAGGATGTGCCGCTGCGCCGCATCGCCGAACAGTTCGGCACGCCCTGCTTCGTGTATTCGCGTGCCGCGTTGACCACGGCGTTTCGAGCCTACGACGAAGCATTCGGCGCCCACCCCCATCTGATCTGCTACGCGGCGAAGGCCAATTCGAATCTCGCAGTACTGGACATCCTGGCAAGGCTCGGCAGTGGCTTTGACATTGTTTCCGGAGGCGAGCTCAATCGCGTGCTGGCGGCGGGTGGCGACCCGCGCAAAATCGTCTTCTCCGGTGTCGGCAAGAGCGAAACTGAGCTGCGCGAAGCGCTCGCCGCGGACATTTTGTGTTTCAACGTCGAATCCGAATCGGAAATGCAACGCCTGGCCCGCATAGCGCATGATGCGGGTCGTGTCGCACCGGTCAGTGTGCGTGTCAATCCCGACGTCGACGCGCGCACCCATCCATACATTTCAACCGGGCTACGCCGCAACAAGTTCGGGGTTGGCGTTGAAGATGCGCTGCGGCTATACGAATATGCCCACGCAACACCCAGTCTGCGTGTCACCGGTATCGACTGCCACATCGGCTCCCAGCTCACCGAGCTGGCGCCGATGGAGGATGCAGCACG
>JBFKXV010000550.1:0-1907 GCA_041637935.1 Burkholderiales bacterium
CAGGTCTTCGGCAATCGCATCGCTGACCGGGTCATCGCGGCTCGAGTGCACCAGCAGAAAACGCTGACGCAGCACTTTCCACTGGCGATACGGGGTGTGCGCAAGCACAGTGACAGCCAGCGGCAAGCTCAACATGCCCACCAGCAGCGAATGCAGAAACAGGCGTCGCGTCGTCATCGCATCAATCTAAACTCGCATCAATTCAAACTGGCATCAATTCAAATTCGGTTCAATTCAGAATCGGTTCAATTCAGAATTGGAATCAACTCACACCACAAATGAACAGGGCGGGAATCACCCGCCCTGCAACAGGTCTGCGATTGCGATCAGCCCCTCATTTTTCAAATATCTCCAGGGGACAGATGGTCGAAACCGCGTAGTTGGGCAAATCAACCAGGTTACCAATACGGATATTGCAGGCGACACTGGTAATCACGTAAGCCTGCTCCCGCGTGAAACCCTTGGTGTTGACCAGCCAGTCAATCATCTCGATCAGCGACGCACGCGCCGCCGCAGTGAGATCTTCCGACAAGTTCGATAACGGCGTGAGCTTGGCGCTGTCCAGATAAGTCGTGTAGGGCAGGTTGACGCCGGCACCCTTGATCGGATAACCAATGGTCGCATAGAACTTGTCCGGCTCCAGCGCCTTGATCTGCGAGCCGCCCTCGAAATGCGGTCCGGATTTCATCATCGATGCCATGCCTCTGCGAATCTCGGTGCGCACCGTGACGACGGCGCCGATCTCGATCGCCGTGCCGGCGACCTCGCCATCGCCTTGCGCATAGTGAACGTCACCGACAAACAAACCGCAACCATCGACATAACACGGCAGCAACAGCGTGGTACCGACCACCATTTGCTTGATGTCCATGTTGCCGCCGTTCTCACGCGGTGGAATCGTTCGCAGACATTCAGACTTGTGCGAACCGTTCGTACCGCATACCGCTGCCGGCTGCGCCCCGGTCGGCTGCGGCGGCAACGCGATGCCGCCAGCGGCACCGAGCTGGGTTTCCCGCGCCAGCCACGCCTTCACTTCCGATCGACCCGGGAGCGTGCCCACCGTGCCCATGAACGCGTTCATCGGAATGCGCACGCCGGGGATCTGATCGGATACCGCCTCGAGCCGGTTGACCTTCCAGTTCGCGATGAACGGCTCGGTATACAGGTCGCGCAGAAACCCGAAACCCGGCACCACCGTGGTGTAGCCGTACTCGTCGGGTTCAACGTCGATCAGCGTCACCGCCAGCACATCGCCACGTCGAGCGCCTTCGATAAACACAGGACCGGTGATCGGATGGACCAGATTCAGGTCGACCGCCAACACATCCTTCGGCTGGGAGCTGACGTTGAGATCCGAATCGAGCGCGTCGCGCGTTTCATAGCGGATTAGTTGTCCCGGTTTTGCCCGCGCCACCGGAGGAATCGCGTAGTGATAGCGATTCATGCAATT
Source organism: Burkholderiales bacterium (assembly GCA_041637935.1). Taxonomy (GTDB): domain Bacteria; phylum Pseudomonadota; class Gammaproteobacteria; order Burkholderiales; family Eutrophovitaceae; genus SG8-40. The sequence continues at coordinate 1,451 of JBFKXV010000550.1, forward strand.
CCGATCATCTGCGCAGTGATTGCCGCGCTTCTTGACCTCGACAATGGATTGCGTTTTGACATCGGTGGTGTCGGCAAACGCCGGCGTTGCCAGCATCACGATCAGCGCCGAACAAAGCAGCGATAACTTCTTCTTCATGTTGTCCTCCTCCCCGCTGGACGCCCGCCAGGGCAAGGCGCCCGTGTTCTTAAGCCGCATTTGCGGGAGCACGCGAAGGGCCATACGTGTCCCGGATTGAGTGGCAAACTATCCTGCGTTGCTCAGCTAATGTCAATGGCTTCACTCATCGTTGCCTGCCGTCAGCTTCCAAGCAGCCGCTCACCGAGCCAAAGCAGGCCGGCAACGAGCACGGCGCCGGAAACAATCAACGAAACCTGCCGTTCGCGCTGCACATTGATTTGGGACCCTAGCGCAACGGCCACCCTGAATCCAATTCGCCATATGATAACCGCGGCCA
>JBFKXV010000551.1:0-1902 GCA_041637935.1 Burkholderiales bacterium
GCTGCTGGCGTCTGGCGACTTTTGGGCTGTTCCGGCTTGCATCGGCAATCTGTCCGCTGATGGTACAGCGCGGCAAAGGCACAATCCTGGTGACTTCGGCGACTGCCGCTGTGCGTGGCAACGCAGGCCAGCACGCTCATGCGTCTGCCATGGCCGGGCGCCGCATGCTGTGCCAGTCACTCAATGCGGAGTTCGCGCCACAGGGCATCCATGTCGCACATATCCTGATCGACGGCTCGGTCGATGCGCCCGATACCCTCGGCAAAATGCTTGGCCCTGAGAAGTTCAAGGAGCTCAGGCAAACGCGAGGCATGGGGCACGATGGGCTCGTGCTTCCGGAGAAAGTGGCTGAAACTTTCGTGCACCTGGCGCAACAGCATCGCTCCGCGTGGACCTTTGAGATCGATTTGCGGTCGTTCTCGGATCTTCCCTGGTGGAATCACTGAAAATGTCGCGTCGCATGTTCGCAGAAAGGTAGTGGGCTGGCTTGCGGCGAGAGCGTCTGGACAGGTGCACGCCATTCAGCGACCCAATGCATTGCAGGTTTCGATTCTGAATCACGCGCCGGGAGATTGGCAGCGATGGCCGCAAACAGAAAACACACCCTGATCGTTGTCAACCCTGGCCACTTCCACGCGGGACTGACACTGCGAAAACGTCATCCGTTGCTGTCGGATGAAGTCTATGTTTACGCGGAGGATGGGCCAGAGTTACGGGAATTTCTGCACTTGGTCAATGCGTTCAATCAGCGCAAGGACGACCCGACAGCCTGGGGGATGCATATCTATCGTGGTCCCGACTACCTGGATGCATTGCTGCAGCAGCCGCCGGGTGACATCGCGATGCTGTCCGGTAAGAACAATACCAAGTTGTCGGCGATGCACCGGCTTCATCAGGCTGGATTGCACGTTCTCGGTGACAAGACCTGGCTGATTAACGCGAGCCAACTGGATCTGTTGGAGACGATAACGTCATCGCCACCACTGACCATGGACGTCATGACCGAGCGCTTCGAAATTGCGACTCGTTTACAAGTGGCTTTGTCGCAACACCGTGAATTATTCGGTGAATTCCGCAAGGATGGAACCGGGCCGGCAGTCTATTTGAAAAGCGTTCACCATTTGTATAAGGAGGTGAACGGTGAGCCGCTGGTGCGTCCGGTATGGTATTTCGATTACGGTGTGCTGGGAGAGGGAATCACCGATGTCACAACCCATCTCGTTGACCTCGCTCAGTGGATGGTGGCCGGTGACAAAGGCGCTGACTATGAGCGCGATTACGTGCTGACCGAGGCGCGCCAGTGGCCCACCGATATGCCGCTGGAGATTTTCTCGCGCATCACCGGATTGGACGATTTTCCGGAGTACGCGCGGCGCGATGTGAGCAACGCTGTGTTGCACTATTTGTGCAACGCCAGGATCAAGTACACGTTGCGCGGGATTCCGGTCGAAGTCGACTCGATCTGGAACCTTGCCATTCCCGAAGGCGGCGGTGACACGCATTACGGTATCTTGCGCGGTACGCGAGCGGACTTCGTTGTCGATCAGGGGCCGGACACAAGTTTTTTTACGCGTCTTCGGGTGATTCCTGCCGAAAATAGTAGCGCCTATGAGAAATCGCTCGAGAATGCACTTGCCGGAATGCAGGATATTTGCCCGGGGGTTGGGCATCGCGCCGACGGGGATGGTTACTTGGTAACAATTCCGGCAGAAATGCATCACGGGCACGAGGCGCGGTTTGCAGAAGTCTTGGACCAGTTTCTCGGTTACGTTGAAGCCGGTCAATGGCCGCAACACGTGAGTGAGGAGTTGGTGGCCAAGTACAAACTACTGGCCAACGCCTACCAGTTATCGCACCGATAAATATCGCACCGATAAATATCGCACCGATCAATATTGCACC
>JBFKXV010000552.1:0-1898 GCA_041637935.1 Burkholderiales bacterium
ACGCCGGCATCGTTGAGCAGAACAATCAACTCATCCGATGTGTACCGACTGGAGCGCTTTGCAATAACATCATTCAGCGCAACCCGATTAAGTGAGCGAAGATCGGCAGTACTGTAATCTGGATGATCGGCCAACTCCGGAATGTCCAGCGCACTACACATTCGGGCATAGATCGCGTCACCGGCCGCCGCGATATTCACGAAACCGTCCGACGTCGGATAAACGCTGGTCGGCATCGAAGTCGGGTGATCGTTACCGGCTTGCTCCGGGATTTCACCCTCGACCAGCCAACGTGCCGCCTGAAAGTCCATCATCGACACCATTGCCGAGAGCAAAGAACTCTGCACCCACTGTCCCTTGCCGGAAACGCTACGTTCCTGCAGCGCAATCAGAATACCGATCGCGGCAAACAAGCCGGCGCTCAAATCGGCAACCGGAATACCCGCACGCACCGGGCCCTGTCCCGGCAAACCGGTCACCCACATCAATCCGCCCATGCCTTGTGCCACCTGGTCAAAGCCAGCTCGGTCGCGATAGGGCCCGTCCTGGCCGAATCCGGAAATACTCGCGTATATCAAGCGCGGGTTTTCCTTGCTCAGTGTTTCGTAATCGATCCCCAGTTTGTGTTTCACCCCTGGCCGGAAGTTCTCAACCAGAATGTCGGCCGTCTTGACCAGGCGTTTCAGTATTGATACCCCGCGTTCGTCTTTCAAATTGAGCGTGATTGCGCGCTTGTTACGCTGCAGGTTCTGAAAATCCGAACCATCCCGCGTAAAGCCAAACACATCGCCAGTCGTAGCCGGCATCTCGACTTTGATCACATCCGCCCCCCAGTCGGCAAACTGCCTGACACAAGTCGGGCCGGCACGAACGCGCGTCAAGTCAATGACGCGCAGATGAGACAGTGCTTCACTCATGGCAACTCACTCAAGTCCGGTTTCGCGAGTCGTCCAACGGCCCGCCTCGACCGTGTGAAAAAAATCTTCGAGCAGACGGTTGAACAATGCAGGTTCTTCAATATTCAGCACATGGCCACTTCGAGGCAGGATTGCGAGCCCGCAAGTGGCAATTGTTCGCTTCATCATTATCGACGGCTCCAGCGTTGCATCGTCTTCGTCGCCAGCCACCACCAGCAGCGGCGCGGTGATGCCGGCCATTTCTTTTCGCAGCGTATACAGCGACGGACGCTTTCCCTGGTAGTTCTCCATGGTGTTGGCCGAACCCTCGGACGAATGCTCGCCGAAGAAACGGATGAAGTCCTCGAAACCACGTGGATCCTTTTCCCGTAACTGCAGCCGCGTCGGGCCATGGCCATAAGTCGCGGCGATGTGCTCCATGCCCTTGCCACGGATGGTTTCGGCAAGCGCTTTCGATTCTTTCTGGAAGGTTTCATACTGGTCGGGATGCGCGCCATAACCACACCCCGCCACTACCAGCGATAATGCCCGATGCGAATAGTCAATACCAAAGTGCAATGTCGCAAACGCGCCCATCGACAGACCTACAATGTGCGCGCGTTCAATGTCCAGTCCATCGAGCACGCACAGGATGTCATCCCTGGCACGTTGTTGGGAGTATGAGGAACCGTCTGGCGGCACCTCGGAAGGCGGATACCCGCGAGCGTTGTAGGTAATGCAGCGATAACGTCGGGAAAAGTGCCTCACCTGCGGCTCCCAACTGCGAAAATCACCCGCAAACTCATGAACGAACACGATCGGCGCGCCGCTTCCCGTGTCTTCGTAATAAAGGGTTACGCCATCATCAGTCTTCAAGTGCCCCATAACATCACTCCCGCTCGTTCCGGCTTCTTGTTAGAAGGTCTAGCAGGGTGTTGAAAAACTACTGCGCGGCCTTGATTCGGGCTTGCGCGGTGCTCGGAATCCTCATGTACTCCCTCT
>JBFKXV010000553.1:0-1892 GCA_041637935.1 Burkholderiales bacterium
ACGTCCCGCCGCCTGATCGGTGCCGCCAAACGGGTCGCTGAGCGGCTTCGCCCAAAATAACGTCGGCGCTTCGCAATTCGCAGCCAGCGCCGGGCGCCCTTTGGCATCAACCGGCGAGCCCTGTTCGACCGGCAGCCGATCAAGGATGTCGAGCACGTCGACTTCGATATCTGCCAGTTCTTCGGCACTCAGTACGTTCTTGAAAACGTAGAAGCCATATTCATAGTAGGTATCGACAATATCCTGAGCGAGCCTTCCGGTGCCGTCGAAACGGATCGGCCCGCGATTCGGTAACGCAAGCGCACGCGCTTCACCGTCGCGCAAATACGCCTGCATCTGCGCATCAAATGAAGCGTGTTGCTCTACGCCTGCTTCGGCTCGAGCCTTGCCACCCGATCGTGGATGCGTTTGCACGTCCCTCATGCCTGACTCCCAGTTGTCATCGCCAACTATAACATTTGAGTTCAAACTCAAATCCACGGCTCGTCGGCGGCACATCCGTACGGCAAAATGATGCGCTGGAACCAATCTTGCGATGTCTATCGTGACCGCGTTGAAACGCCCCATTGGGGCCCGTATTCCGCGGCAAATTGTCGACAAACCATCGCCCAACGACGAAGGGTCGACACCTGGCCGAAACGGGAGGAGGCCTATGACAGCGCGCCAATCATTAACACGCGCAAAAAAAGTCGATCAGCAACGAATCGACGACCGCTGGCATTCGTGCAAGTTGCACGCGCCAGGGCCATGCGGAGGCTTGGTCAGATCCACCGCAAACTGTGTGGCGTATCCGTACTCGCTTGCGTTTATTCTTTCGCGGGGATTACCGGGCAACAGACGTGTCAAGGCGGAGGCCACGCCATGATCAAGCAGCCGGCAGAAAAAAGACAACACCCGCGCATTGCCACCGTACCCCGTGCCGGTTCCGACCACGTACCGGGTCATCCAGTGTTGGTGAACGTCAGCGCGGATGGCGCATGCCTGTGGCTCGAAGAAGCACCGCCAGTTGACCAGTATCTCGCTCTGAGCTTTCGCTGCAAAGGTGAGAATCGCGTCCTGCGGTCACGCATCGTTTGGTCACGGCCGAGCAAACCAATGTCGATCCGCAACAACCTGCCAAGCTCCGCGGGCTGGTTAACAGGAATCAGCTTCGAAGAGGTGGACACGGGCGTTCGAATCGATGCGATACCGCACGACATACTTCACGCTGGAAAGGCCACCGTCAGTTTTCACGAGCACGATGACTTTCCGCTCAGTCAACAGGTCGAAAGGAATGACGAAAACCAACCGCCTGCGTTAATCGAATTTCGTGAAACGTCCATTCCGGCAATGGAAACCGCGGCGAAGGATTTAGTGCCCATCTTCGCCAAGCACTTCTCCGATGTTAGCCTGGTTTGCACGCGCGATCGTCTGGAACTCACTGCAACGTTCCGGGGAGTGTCCGAAAAAACAGTTCCGCACAGTTCAAGACAATCTGCGCATGAAATCAATGAGCGGCGGGAACCGACGACTGCAACACCACCGCATGTGGATCTGCCAAAATATATGGCTGCACCGAGGACTGAGCCGGCTGGTGAATGGCCCGGCCGCGAGTTCATTGTATTGGCCGCTGTCGCCGTTGTTATTTTGGGTGCATTTTATTTCGCCGTATTGCGCGATTCCGGCGACACCGCGCAGGTCGAACCGCCGATCGCGGCGCTGCAACTCACTCCGCCGTGGGCACAGGGTCTGGCTCTGAACGACGAAGTGCGTGACGGTTGGGCCAACCTCAAGCAAACCTTCAATCTGCCGGATGAGACGGTACGATTAATGATTCTGTTCATGCAGGACAACGACAAGTATCCATCAGGCCACGACTTGCACGATCTGTCCAAACATCCGGTTCAGGTGCA
>JBFKXV010000554.1:0-1892 GCA_041637935.1 Burkholderiales bacterium
ACGGCGATGACGACATCAGCACCCAAAGCCCGGCACATCGAAACCGGGATCGGGTTGACCAGCCCGCCGTCGACCAACAGCTGGTCGTCGCGCTCGACCGGGGTGAACAGTCCTGGCAGCGAAATCGAGGCGCGCACCGCTTCAAACAGCGAACCTTCACGCAGCCAGATTTCGCGGCCGCTGGCGAGTTCTGTAGCAATCGCGCCAAATGGCGTGTCGAGATCTTTGATATCCCGGTCGCGAAAATTGTCGCGAAAGAAAGCGAACAGCTTCTCGCCTTTGATAAGACCGCCGCTCATGGTCAGGTCGAAGTAGCCGAAGACATTCTGCCATTTCAGTGACCGTACCCACTTTTCCAGCCGTTGCAGCTCGCCGCTTGCCATTGCCGCGCCAACCAGCGAGCCGATCGACGTCCCGCAGACGATATCCGGAACGATGTCATTACGTTCGAGCTCGCGGATGACACCAATGTGTGCCCAGCCGCGCGCCGCGCCGCTTCCAAGTGCAAGGCCGATGCGCAGTTTGTTTTGTCGGTCGGTGGTCATATTCGGGCGGCGCGTGCCGGAGGGTGGCAACTCCCAGCATCGCGCAACTGATTATACGTGGCGACGATGAGCCGGCGCGAGGGAGCAGTAAGTAATGAGCAGTCCCGCCTGATGGCATTGTTTGGCGCGGTGCGGGCGCAACGTTTGACCTACAATGTCGCAAGCATGCCGGGTTGCCTCCCACTCGCGGTAATCGAGTTGCTTTTGGCTACCTGGATACGCTCCTCCGGACCCGCCGCATGGCACAGCATCGAGCAAACTGGATCAAATGACCGAGTTACTTTTTTACGAAGACGTCAGCCTCAGACAATGCGATTGCCGCGTCGTTAATGTTGGCGACGAGGGCATCGTGCTTGACCGTACCGTGTTCTACCCGGTAGGCGGGGGTCAACCCGGTGATTGCGGTGTGCTACGACTGCAAGACGGTTCGGAAATTACAATCGAAACGACGCGACGCCGAAAAGATGACGCTGCCGTGCTGCACGTTCCTGCGGCACCTGGAAACGTTCCCAAATTACGGCCCGGGGACCACGTGATCGCAGCCATTGACTGGCAGCGCCGTTACGCACATATGCGCGTTCATACTTGTCTGCATCTGTTGTCTGCAATCATTCCGGCTGGTGTCACCGGTGGTGCGATTCGGGAGGGGACGGGCCGGCTCGATTTCGATTTGCCAGAGGTAAAACCTGACCGCGCCGACGTCGAAGCGCAGTTAAATGCATTGATTGCCGAGGCGCATCCGGTTGTCCCACGCTGGATTACCAGCACCGAGCTCGAGGCGCAACCGCAACTGGTAAAAACAATGTCGGTTGCTCCGCCAAGCGGTGTGCCGCGTGTTCGATTACTCGAGATTGCCGGGGTGGACCTGCAAGCTTGTGGCGGCACCCACGTCAGCAACACTGCCGAGATTGGACCGGTCAGCGTCAGCAAGATTGAAAGCAAAGGTGCGCGCAACCGGCGCGTGGTAGTCGCTCTGGCGAGAAGTCCGCAATGATGCAACTTGCTCCGCATCGATTGCCGCTGGTAAAGATCATAGCCGGTTCCGTCATGCTGTTCTGGGAGCGTCGTCACGCGCTTCTGCAGGTGCTTTGGCTGCCGCTGCTGCTCGGCATCGCGTTCACCATATCGGAAAGCCTGTGGGGACCGAGTTCCTGGCAGGCGGGATCCGTGGAACTCAATGCGAAACGTCAGACGTCCTTACTGCTGTGGACGTTGCCATTGTTCGCGCTGACGGTGGTGTTCGCCGTTCGCAGTTACCGCGTGTATTTGCTTGGCGACCAGCAGACGGTCAGGTTTGCGCCGATTTCGTGGGGCCTTCGCGAAACGCGTTTCATTTTTGCTATGGCC
>JBFKXV010000555.1:0-1875 GCA_041637935.1 Burkholderiales bacterium
ATGAAATGATTTGCGGATTGATGGCGGCAAGCTGCTCGTGTGCGATGCCGATAGAGCGCGCGGACCGGTCGAGAAAGTTATGCAAAACAACGTCGCTGCCGCGCACCAGTTGTGCCAGTAAATTGCGGCCGGCGTTGGTCTTCAGGTCGATCACGATTGAACGTTTTCCCTGATTAACATCGATACCGAACCACATGGTATTGCGTGGACCGGCTTGTGGTGACGGCGGGTCGATACGGATAACATTGGCACCATGTTCGGCCAGTGCACGTCCCGCTGCCGGACCAGCGACGACATTCGACAAGTCAAGCACACGGATGCCTTGCAGCATGCCATCGCTTGCAGGTCGATCCGATCCAGTAAACTTGACGGGCGGGTTCGGCCATTTGGCACTGTTGGTGTGCTCGCTGGTTTTCAGCGCTGGCGAGCGCGTAACGGTTCCGTCAATCGACACGAACCGCTCGGGCATGCGCACTGTGCCAAGCTGCAGATCTTCGATTTCGGTGATCACGCCCGCTTCAAGCAGCTGCGGGTCGGCAAGCCATTCCGCATCGGTTTGCACTACGGTGACCGGCACGTTTGCATCGCGCAGCCTTTGCTCCCACTCTTTGCCGGGACGCGTCTTGATGCTGCCGGAGATCAATTCCAGCAAGCGCCCTCGCCAGTGGGGAGTCAGTTCGCTGGCGTTATAAATATTGTTACCCTCTGTTCGTTCGCTGTAGGGATTCTCGGCGATCATCCCTTCTGCAATGATCCGGTCGAATACGCCAACGGTCTCGAGTAGTGCGCGAGTTTGAAAAACGTGATCCATGGCGCAAACGAAAAGGATGCGCCCATCCGAGCACTCGTAAAAGTTCAGAGCCGGCGCAGCTCGCCTCTTGAGGTAATCGACGATAGCGGAAACGTGATTGTCGGTGAGCTGCTCACGTAGATCCCGGAGGATTGGAAACACCGTATGCATCATGGTGTTGTCCACCGCGGGGAAGTTGTAGCGATGTGGTTGTCCTTCGATGTTGACGATGAGTAATGCCATCGCTGACATCACCGCGTCGGCCAACGGCACCTCGATTCTCTGACCGTGCCCGCTTCGCTGGCGGTGAAACAAACCCATTGACGCCGTCAGTGCTCCGATGACACCACCGTATGCCGATGCCATGGGTATGGCAGAGTAGACCGGCGCGCCGCCAATAAGCGGCCCAAGCGGGGGAATGTCGGTGTATACGCCGGTTGCTGCGTCGATCATGCCTTCCCACGCCGGCATGTCGTGATTCGCGTCTCCCTCCGCGAATCCCGGCAACGATACGTAGATGAGTTTGTCGCGATTGTCGAGGTTCGCGTAGTCGAGTTGCAGCCTGGCTGCCGCACCAGCGCGCATGTTCTCGAACACGACGTCGCTGCCGGCGACCAACTCGTGCGCGGTTCTCTGTGCGGCGGTGTCTTTCAGATCGATTTCCAGCAACCGCTTGCCGCGATCGAGCAGCGGGTCGCCGGGGTGCGCAGCGCGCCCGGGACGGACGAATTCCACAACGTCTGCGCCCTGGTCGGCGAGCAACATCGCCGCCAGGCGTCCCGCCCAGCCTGTCCCGATATTAACGACGCGGACACCTGAAAGCGGCACTGATTCTGGTTTGGTCGCACTCGCCATTTGATCTGACCTTCTTCTGTTGGGTGGTTAGCTGCCAAAATCGATCCGCGGTGGCGTCAGGTTGCTCTGGGATCGACGTGCCGGACTTTGTATCATGCTTCTATGCGACATTGTAGTGCCGTCAAGGCAAGGTGCCGATTCGGCCGGCTTCCCCAAAGAACCACACGAGGCGATCATGAACATAGATACGGGAACACAAGCATTGCTGTGCAGCGTCGAAGACGGCGTGG
>JBFKXV010000556.1:0-1873 GCA_041637935.1 Burkholderiales bacterium
GCAAGCCTGAGTTCGATTCGGTTGAGATAGCCGATGCGGCGAAAGTGCTTCTGTGCAGCGGCAATATCCATAACACCAACACGATGACCAACCTCTGTAGCCGGCAGTAAGCCGGCGATGCGCAGTTCGACGCGCTCGGTTCCAACCTGGAACGCAATCCGGTCACCCGCTTGTAATCCGAGCCATTGCATTGCCGAAACGGATAGAAATAATGCGTCGCCACGCAACACATCAAGCGGCGCCTCCGCGTCGCCGATCAGCTGCGGCTGGATACGCGCAGCGCGAAAAGCGTCGAGACCGAGGATGTCGAGGCTGCGCCGTTCGAGGTCATCGCCGAGGCCGGCGATACGCGCACTGATTTCCAGCATCGGGCTGGCGACTGCAACTTCGGGCTGGATTGCCAGTAGCGGGTAGACCGATTCGGCAAAGCCGCGCCGCGCGCCGCGCACGGTCAGATCGGATTCGCCCGACAGAACGCGAACCGCCTGGCCAAACTCGTCGATCGCGGCACGATTGATTAGCGCGATTGCGTAACCGAGCGCGACACCCAGCGCAATGGCGAGCACCGACAACAGCACGCGCGTGCGATTCGCCAGCAAGGGACCGGCAAGGAGCCTGAGCCACATCAGCACATTACTGCGTTGGTCGAAGTGCGCCGGCCGGCAATGCCAACGTGCAGTCTGACGCTTTCACCGTACATGCCCGCCCACTGTGCATGTCTGGCAGCCTCACCGCAACGTCGCCGTGTCAAACCGTTTCACAAAGTTCTGGATGGCGGCCAGTGTTTCGGCACTTCGCTCTACGTGCGGTGAGTGTCCGCAATCTGCAAACAACAGCTTCTCGACCGGTGCACTCGAATGCCGCTCGATTGATTCGATCTGCGCCAGCGTGCCATAGGGGTCGTTACGACCCTGAATCAGTAGCATTGGTGCCTCGCAAGACTTGACGTTGGCTTCGATATTCCAGGCGCGAAACTCGGAGCTGAGCCAGATATCGCTCCAGCCATAAAACATGCTTTTCGGATGATCATGATAGCGGGCCAGTCTTTTGGCCAGCCCGCCTTTTTCGTATCTGTCCCGGGCCGCAGTGATGCTGTCGATTGTTATTTCCTCGATGAACACGTGCGGCGCGATCAGCACCAGTCCTTTCACCGAATGACCGCCACCGGCGTGAAGAATTGCAATTGATGCACCGTCACTGTGACCGATCAAAAATGGCTTCTGGATACCGAGTTCAGTAAATACCTCAGGCAGGACGGCCAGCGCCTCATGGTGCATGTAGTACGGCGGGCGAGGCGTGGCGAGTTCACTCGAACGGCCGTGACCGTAGCGCGAAAAGGCGAGCACCGGATGGCCGGTTTGGGTCGCAAGAACATGCGGAAAATCCCGCCACGTCGAAAGCGAGCCCAGCCCTTCATGCAACAACACAAGCATGGTGCGCTGCCCTGCGTTCGCTTTGTCGGGCTCGATGATGCGATACTCGAGCCGCTGTCCGTCAGCGGTTAGATGCATGCCGCGAGCTCATTTCCCGATTGATCACAGGTTTGACGGGAACGGTTGCTATGATCGGGTCGGGCACGCACAACGCGCTTCACCCTGTTCCATACGGCAACCGAACGATGATGCTGGAGACAAGTTTGCTCGACAAAACCGTCCACTCGAATACCGGGGGTCACTTCGGAGTGCGTCGACTGCATGTTTGCGGCGATATTTTTCTGAGCATAACGTATCAAAAATCAGGTGGCATTAGGGTTCTATACGCCAAGCCAGGCCTGCAACAATTGCGGCCGGGCGCGCAGCGTTTCACTGTTGCCCTTGAACACAGTCTGGCCCTTGACCAGGATGACGTTTCGATCGGCGATGGTCGAAACCGC
>JBFKXV010000557.1:0-1858 GCA_041637935.1 Burkholderiales bacterium
ATCGTGAATCAGCCGCAAATTGATTTGCACACCCCTTGAGAGCCAGAAAAATCACGCCGCTGAGCGTGGGCCAACCGGCATTGCCGGGAGGAGCCCGATGGTTCAGCGGATGGTGGCAGCCTTCGTGCGACGGCATGAGCCGTGTGAAGCGAGAGTTTCACGCACAGTTCTGTGGGGGCTCAGGGTGTAATCCCTTGGGCCTACCAAATATCTCATTGGCAACAACCTCAAAGCTCAGCTCGTGCTCGATGCCTTGAACATGGCACTCGGGCAGTTGCGGCGATCAATCGAGACCACCTGACAAAGCGGATCATTGCACCCCAATTCGTTTCAGTGGAGGTGTTTTTACGTAAGTGATTTCCTCTTGGTAATCGACCGAAGTGGTGTGCAATTCTGAAATTATTAGACTGACCACCATCGCTACGTACGAAATCGTGTGTACTGAGAGACGGTGGTTAAGATGAGACTGAAAATAGCAGCAGCAGCACTGTTTGTGATGTTTGCAACGCCGGCATCAGCCGAAACCTGCGAAGCGCTCCTTCTTAAGGTCGACAAGGCGATTGAGGAAGCGCAGGCAAGCTCAGAGACAAAGGATCAGGCCATGCGGCTTCGCGACGAAGGAGAAAGGCAGCGGGCAGATGGAGGCGACTGCCCCGCCTTGCGGCAGGCTTTGCAGCTTCTCGGTGAATGAACGTCGTTCGGCGTCATCGAATTGGACCAAATGGAGAAACACGAAATGAGAACATACCGGATCGAAGCTCTGGCAAGTGTCGTTGCCTCCTTCATGGCATTCACATCGGTCAGCCAGACCGCGCTCGCTGATGATATCGAAGGTCGTGTTATTGGCGGTGGCGCGCCGATCGCCGGTTCGACAGTAACGCTGTGGGCCGCAGGGTCGAACGAGACCAAAGAGCTGGCTCAGGCCAAAACCGATGACGATGGTCGGTTCACGGTTGCCGTCCCGGCCGCACTCGGCGCGGACGAGTCTGTCTATCTGGTAGCGCAACGTGGTCAACCCGCGGCAAACAAAGCCAGCGGCGACAACCCTGCCATCGCGCTGATGACCGTGCTCGGCAGCCAGCCGGCGGCCAAGGTCACGATCAACGAGATGACGACCGTCGCTTCGGTGTGGACGCATGCGCAGTTCCTCGACGGCGCCGCGATCAAGGGGCACGCGCTCGGCCTCAAGGTCGCCGCCGGCAACGTGCCCAACTTCGTCGATCTCGAGACCGGCGGCTACGGCGGCATAATTCAGGACGGTTTGAACAGCAGTCAGACGCCGACGATGGCCAACTTCGCCACGCTTTCGAGCGTGATGGCCGGCTGCGTAACCCGCGTTAAGGCAGACGCCTGCAGCAGCCTCTTCATTGCCGCGGCGGGGCCCGACGGCAAGGTGCCGGCTGACACCCTCGCTGCGGCGCATTCGATTGCACGCAACATGGCCTACAAGCCCGAGCGCGTCTTTGCGTTGCTGGATGCGTTCTATCCGGTACCGAAGGGCAAGAAGATGCGTGCAACTCCCTTCATGCCCTATCTGAGCATTGCGCCGAGCGCATGGGTCCTGCCGCTCAAGTTCGCTGGGGGTGGCGCCGCCGGCTCCGCCAAGATCATGTTCACGAGCAAGGGCGAAGCCTGGATGAACGCCAATTTCGTGGTCGGGACCCAGGGTAGCGACTCCCTCTGGAACGGCAACCTGACGAAGTTCGCGCCCAATGGCGAGCCGCTGTCCCCGATGACCACCGGGTTTACCGGCGGCGGGCTGCTCGGCCCCGGATTCGGACTGGCGGTCGATGCCAACAACCGCGCGTGGGTGGACAGCACCAGCGGGCAGACGATCTCTCTGTTCGACACGAACGGC
>JBFKXV010000558.1:0-1837 GCA_041637935.1 Burkholderiales bacterium
CGCCTCGCTGGCGGCACGAGCGCCGGTACGGCACGCCCGGGAAAGCATCCGGGTCATCATCGGAAATTCACCTGAAAAGACTTAAGCAAAGTGGCATTGCGCGCCACGAAAAGCGCGGTGAAATTATCGACCTTGTCGCCCGGAATACAACAGAATTAATGACAGAGAGGGTATTGCCGACCGCCGCCAAAAGGCGCACGCTTCACCGGTTTGGCACACGCCAATCGGGGCCCGAAAACGGCCCAAAAATATATTGTGCGGCCGTCAAAACGGGCGCATGATTTTGCCGCGTTACGAACCGATATCCTGGTCGCTTCGACAAAGGCGGCGCCCGTAACGACGGGTGAGCCGATATGCAAAAACGCCTTGTTTCAGCGCTGCTGATTCTCAGCTGCGTTGCCTGCACCACCCTCGAACCGGTAGCCGTGCCGGCCGACGAGCTTCAGAGCCAATTGCGAGCGGGGATGCTCGTCAAACCCGGCGACCGCGTCAGGCTGGTCACGGCGGACGAAACGGTCCACCGGTTTCGCGTTACAGAGATCAGCTCCGAGCAGGGTGTGGTTATTGGGCGCAACGAACGCGTGCTGATGGACGAGATCGTGGCAGTTGAAACACGCGAGGTCAGCGTTGGGCGCACAGCCTTGCTGACCGGTGGCGTGGGTGTTGGAGCCGCTATTCTCATCGCCATCGCGATTGCCCCAGCGATCCTGCTCGGCGGCGGCTGAATATTGAATCAAGGCCTGCCATGCGGGCATCTGTACAGGTGATGATATGAACGCTTCGATGACAATGCCGGACCAGGACATCGTAAATTATCGTGACAGCATTGGTGGCGCAGTTTTGCCCACAGACCCACCCGAGTTTCAGCGATTTATCGCTGCCTCACGACCAATCGAGCTGGCCGCGATCGATTGGGATGCCATTCAATCACATCCACTACCCGATGATGTGCTGACGATCCTTGCGTACATGCAGGAAGTAGAAAGCCACACTGTCGTATTTCCGCGGACGATCTTTTCACAACGCGCCGTTGACGATGAAATTATTGGTACGTTTCTCATTTGCTGGCTTTACGAAGAGGGCATGCATGGTCGGGCGCTCGCCAAGTTCCTCGCCTGCGCCGGCAGGCCGGTGGAGCCACGCGCCAACGGGCGAACCACATTCATGGATCATGTCGACCGAACGATGACGACGTTGCTGGCGGCCGTGTGGAAAGATTTTCTCGCCATGCACATGGCGTGGGGGGCGGTCCACGAGTGCACAACCATTCACGCCTATCAGCGCCTGCTGCAGTCCAGTGAGCATCCGGTGCTTAACGAACTGCTAAAGCGGATCATTGCGGATGAGGCGCGGCATTTTTCATTTTACATGTGGCAGGCCGAACAGCGCCTGGCCCGACCGGCGGTACAGCGCCGGGTGCGCGCCATCATGGACCGCCTGTACGTACCGGTCGGGACCAATCACCAGCCGGACGAACTTGCGCGCTGGGTCTCCGGGTATCTGTTCGACGGCGAAAAAGGCCGCGCAGCGGCGCGCCGCGTCGACAAAACGATCTCGAAGCTGCCCGGATTCAAAGACGCAAATCTGCTCGGCAAGTGGCTGCAAAAAAAGGTTTATGCCTAGATAGACCGAGTGTGGGCAGCGCCCGCTAATCAGCACTGCATGTCTTTACCACTGACACCGCGCAGTATTACGGAGATGATTCGTACGCCGCATCATGGGGCGCATTGCCGCATGTCACTGATTCGCGGAGAAAAGTCGGATATAATCCACGACAAGCCAGCGAATGAAGAAGTCTGGCGCTCCGGGGAATGCATTGAATCAGAATCCACTACCG
>JBFKXV010000559.1:0-1821 GCA_041637935.1 Burkholderiales bacterium
ATCTGGGTTATCGACGTCTCCGCTATGCTGGATTACGAAGCCGGTTTGATGGGACGCAAAGTTTGCGCCGACACCGTCGAACCGATGACGCTAAAGATGTACGAGGCGGGAAAGGACGCGAGCGCGGCGGAAAGACTCGGAATTTCGGGATTCATGTCTGCGACCGGCCGGCAGCTTGGCGCGTTTTATGAAGATTACGATGTGCTGCTGACGCCGGTAATGATCAACGACACGCCGCCGCTCGGCAGCGCGTTCAACCTGGTACAGGATGGGCAGACGCTTGACGAATGGTTCGAGAACGCGTTCCACCTGATCCCGATTACGCCGCTCAACAACTTCACCGGAACGCCGGCGGTATCACTGCCGCTTTGCGAGGATTCGACCGGCATGCCGCTCGGTGCCCACATCATGGCGCCGATGGGTCGCGAAGACAGGTTATTCAACGTGGCGGGCCAGCTGGAAAAAATCGCGCCGTGGGCAGACAAACGCCCGCCACTGCATGTCACGTCAGTCCGATAGCCAGCTCGGCATAGCATCCCGCGCAAAGACGTCGTCTACATTTTCAGCGCGACGAACCAGCGCTGCCTGGTCGCCATTGACCAGCGCCATGCCGGGTCGCGGCAGTGCATTGAAGTTTGCGGCATTCGGCTCGCCATAGGCGCCCGCATTCAGGAACGCAACCAGGTCATTCTGCTCTAGCATTGGCGCCGGCAACTGGTGCGTGAGAATTTCCGCATTGCAGGTCTGCCCTACGATGTCGTAGAGCGCAACGTTTTCCGCCGTCATCCTGTTGGCAATGAAGTAGTCGTAAATTGGCCGCTCGAGGTTGAACCCGTGACCATCGAGAAACGTCTCTGCAGTGTCGACCTCTGCCCAGCGATAGGCCATGCCGACACTTTCGCATTTCACATTGACTACCGACGAAAGATGAATACCCGTGTCGGCATGAATGCCTCTGCCGGGCTCAAGCTCGAGCCGAATACCTTCGGGGTCGTAACCGTATTCGACGAGTGCATTGTGCAGCGCATTCCCCACGGTGCTTGCGAACACCTCGAGTGGGGGTGTTTCGTAGTCGATGATCGCCACGTCCGGGTCGCGATCGAGCGGGCTGGGAAAACCACCGCCAACATCGATACACGTTGGCGTCCATCCGCCCATCACATCGCTGAGTTCCCGCGTCAATTTCACGCAAGCCCGAACCCAGGCCTCCCAGACCAAGGGTTTCTTGCTGTGCCGCCCCATGTGCACATGAATGCCAACGGCTTCGACATTGTTGAGGGTCTTGAATC
This sequence comes from Burkholderiales bacterium, assembly GCA_041637935.1. Classification (GTDB taxonomy): domain Bacteria; phylum Pseudomonadota; class Gammaproteobacteria; order Burkholderiales; family Eutrophovitaceae; genus SG8-40. The sequence goes on from JBFKXV010000559.1 coordinate 1,290, forward strand.
GCGCGGCCATCTCCAGCGCTTCTCTCGTGGGGATGCCGTACTTGATGATCTGCGTGAGATAACTCACCTGCATGCCGGGCACAAAATCGGATTCCAGCTTGAGCGCCCGAATATCCGGCTTCAGTCGCAGGACCACTTTCGCAGTAATGCCTAGAGCAGCCGCTTCCTGCTCGCAAAGGGCAAGCTCGCGCGGGCTGTCCAGCACGATTCGCGCGCCGTGTTCGAGCGCCTTTCTGATGAGCGCGCGGCTCTTGATAGAACCGTTGACGGACAGGTCTTCGCCGGTGACGCCTGCACGGATGGCGCACTCCAGTTCCCCAGGGCCGAAGATGTCGCAGCCGGTATCCTCCTGCGTCAGGATGCGACGGACGGCAATGACCGGATTGGCCTTTAGGGACGGATAGAGCCGTATTGGCCCGTCCCGCCAATGCTCCGCGAACGTGGTCTGCCAATTACGAATATTGCGGCGCAGCCGTGATTCGGAAACAACGTAAAGCGGTGTCCCGAATTGTTCGGCCAGTGCCACGGTGTC
>JBFKXV010000560.1:0-1817 GCA_041637935.1 Burkholderiales bacterium
CGAAACAGACTCGCGATCTTGTTGGGTTCGCGCAGATCGATCGTCTCTGTCTTGGCATACAAAATCGCCAAGCCAGCGACCAATATCAGCGCCAGCAGCGCCAGCCCGAGGTTCTGAGGATTCAGTGATATCGATGGTCTCATCTTCACGTCTACACGCAAATCGGAGTCAACCAGTGCTGCTTACGCTAGCCGGCATCGTCAATTATCGTTCGCGGCTGGTCGCAACAGGTCCACCTAAAAACCAGACACCCAATTTGTTTATTATAAAAATCAACTCGTTAGTGAAACTATGTGGAGATTTCAGCGAATCGGTTCATACCTAAGCAATCGCCGGTCCTCCCCTTGATAGTGGCGTTTCGGGGGACAAACGCGGCTCCAGTCGCTGGTCCCGGTCGACGTCCGCCGCTGTTCATTGCAGCGAACCGATGCGGTCGTCCCAACGGCGCGTGGCTGCACACCCGGGCGACCACAGCGCCTGGGGCAAGTGGACCAACCGGGTAACGCGTGAGCGCTGAAGAGTGCATCCAGATCAATGCGTTGCCGGGCCGGTCAGAGCATCGCCATGTGGCGCTAATGCGCTCTGTGCAAATAACTTTCGGGCCATCACCTGGTCCTTGCCCATGCGTTTGGCTGCCAACAGGCACTCGTCAGCAGCACGCAATATGGTCTCTGGAGTTGGTTCGGCAACATCAGCGAAACTCGTCACCCCAATGCTGACGGTCACACGTAGCGGTGGCTGACCCGGCTCGGTATCGAATTCTCGTTCCCGCACCGCCTGGCGCAACTTCTCGGCAGCGTCAATAATTCCTCGCCTCGACGTTCTGGTGAAGATCACGACGAACTCCTCACCACCGTAGCGGCAAAAAACGTCGCGCTCGAACAGCGCAGAGCGCACTGTCTCGGCAACGGCGGCAAGCACCCGGTCGCCGGCCAAATGGCCGCGCTCGTCATTGATCTGCTTGAAATCATCGACGTCGAACATGGCCAGACCAAAATTCATCGCCGGCTCCTCTGTCTCGGTGCGATTGCCGTGTTTCATCTCCGCCATGGCTCGGCGCGTTTCCACTTCCAGGTAGCGATCCAGAAATCGCCGGTTGTAGGCCCCGGTCAGACCATCGATTTCGGCCGCACGCTGCAGTTCCTCGTTGAGCTTCATGATCTGCGCAGTACGCTCATTGACTTTGTCTTCGAGACTCTGATTCGACTCAGCGAGCTTGTTGTACAGGCGTAGAAACCGCGCGAATGACGAGTACGACATGGCAATGACAATGAACAGGAATGCGTATTCGGCCAGATAGATGAATTGGTAGACCTGAGATACCACCAACGTATCGTTCACGGCGGCTATAAACAGCGGAAACTGACTGGCCGCAAAGAGCAGTGTTTCACGGTCGCCTTTGCGCCGGTGGTGCGCCACCAGGCAACCGATCAGGTAGAAGTAAAGCACCAACATGGCTATCAGTGCCGCGAGGTAAAGAATACCGATCTCGCTCTGGTAGTAGGTCGCTTCGAACCAACCCTTGACGCCGACCTTCCCGATCACCGGGCGCTCAATGCTGACAGTGAACGATGCGGGCAACACGCGGGACAAGACAATGAACGAAGCCGCGACCCAGGCCACTCGTTTGAGGAACACACGGCTGATGCGAGCAGTGTAGATTCGCACCAACCAGGTTACCGATACCGTTAGCAGAGCAACCGCCTCCAGCCGCAACCGTTGCCAGAACACGCCCTGCTCGATTGAGTTCGCTGCATACTGGCCGGCACAGAACAGTTCGTAGAGGCCGACCGACATGCAAAGCGCCGCAAACGCCA
>JBFKXV010000561.1:0-1814 GCA_041637935.1 Burkholderiales bacterium
GGCAAAGAAGGGCGCAACCTCGATCACTTCTGCTTGCGTATCGAACCATTCGATGAAGTTGCGATCCGCCGACATCTCGACGCGTACGGAGTAGAAGCCGGAGAGCTTGCGCGCCGCTTTGGCGCGGAGGGGGAAGGCCCATCGATCTACGTTTCCGACCCGGAAGGCAATGTTGTGGAGCTCAAGGGACCGCCGGAGACCTGAGCTTCCGAGCACAGGCTGGCGGACACGATGACATTTTCTTTACGAGCAAGATTTTTATACCTGCTTGTTGCCGCGGCAAGGATCGACGTCGATAATGCCGGGCGTTTCAATAATCAGATGTCCTGTTAATCACGTACTGCCTGAGGAATCATTAATGCCCTACCTGCACTTGAATTTACCTGCCAGCTACCCCGCTGAAATCAAACGCGAGCTGGCAACGCGACTTTGTAATCGCTACGCGGACATCATGCAAACACAGTTATGGCGGCCGAATGTCGGAATTGCGGAACTGGGCAAGGACAATCTTTTTCATCTGGGTGACGAAGGCCTGGAACCGGTCACCATGGTGCTGGTTGAGGTTCGGCGTGGCAGGCCGACTGAAATGCGGCTCGAGTTGGGTAAAGCCATCGTCGACATTTGCGTTGAACTGTTGGGTGTTCCGCGCCGCACGGTGTTGATCGAATTCACGTCGCACAGCGGCGACGAAATGCTGCGTGACGGCAATTGGGTTTCCGAGTGGTCTCCCGCGGAAGCGGAGGCCAAATCGAACGCTTGACGCACATATAGGTGGGAAAACAACAACCCCGATAGCGAAAAGGTATTGGACGCCGGAAAGAACTCGTCCATCGCGGTTTTGCAAACAGTGCGATCAATCAGTCAAGTTGGCGGGACATTCCCGTATCGTTTGAGTGAACACTTATGAGTACCGATTTCTCCTATGACCCTGTAACTGCTGTGGATGAGGCCACGGCTACCGGCGCGACGGCTGAAATCTTCGCCGACATCCGTCAAACCATGGGAATCCCGATCCTGACATCCATCTGGCGTGGGCTCGCCAGCATGGACGATAGCCTCAGCAAGGTGTGGTCTGCTGCGAAACCGATCTATTCGAGCGGGCATCCGGAAGCCGCGCTGGCACGTGTTGTCGAACAATCCGGTTTGCCAGCGCCCGAACCCCTGCCGCCCACGCTACTGGTTTGTGCCGGCATCGACACTGCGAATCTGCAAGCGATCAGAACCATTGTCGATGCGTACAACCGTTCAAACGGCATGAACATGGTGGCACTGGCGGCTCTGGTATCAACCGGGTTTGCTGAGCGCGAGGACGCCCGCCCCGCGACCAAACCCGAGTGGAAGTCATTCCCGGCGCTCATGGCTCGAGAGGCGATCGACGAAAATACCTGGGAACTGATACGTCACGTCAACGCCTTCGGTGCACCGAGTATCGATGCGCATGTTGCAACCCTGTGGCGCCATCTCGGTCACTGGCCAAATCTGCTCGCGCTCATTTATTGTGCCCTCGCACCATTGCATGCCGACGGATCGATTACGGCCGCGACTGAGCGGATGGTAGAACGGACGCAACAAGAAGGCGCGCGTATGGCCCAGTGGCGCGACGAGCAAGTCGAGTTATCCGAGCCGGCCCGCAACACCTTGATTGGTTATGTCTCGATACCGGCCCAGGTGGCCCGCATGGTCACAATCGGTCATGTACTAGCGCGTTGGCTGCCGCGCCGGTAAGAGTTGCGCGATGGTTACCGGGCCAGTCGATGTTTTCTCGACTTGGCCGTCCACGGGTAAAATTTCTGCGCCCTGCTCCCACGCGCACC
>JBFKXV010000562.1:0-1805 GCA_041637935.1 Burkholderiales bacterium
ACTAAACGGGCCGGCACGCGTCTCGCAGTCAGGCAGCTGTGCCTTGTTCCGTTATCCGGCGTTTCGTCGCCGTCGGACGCCGTTCTGAGTTGGTGCCGATTCGGCGCACTCGGCGTACTCTGCGCGCTCTGCGGTGAGTGTTTTGGGTTGAGTGCAACGGCGTGACTGACGGGCGCCGGCCGGCTAAGGTGCACCGCTGCTGATCCAGTCCAGGGCAAAGTTGGCAGACTGCATAAAGATGTTTTCGAACAGTGGCAGCAGTCCCGGCAGCAATAGCATCAACAAAACGATGCCGCCAAAGATCGTGGCGGGAAAACCAACTGCGAACAGGTTAAGCTGCGGCGCTGCGCGCGTCAGCACGCCAAGTGCAAGATTGGCCGCCAGCAGTGCCGCCACGATAGGCAGCGCGAACAACAGCCCGATCAGGAACACCTGTTGCCCGTAGCGGGCAATGCCGATTGCGTTGAAGTTGCCTGCGGCAAAACCAGCAACCGGCATCAGCTCGAAGCTTTTCACCAAGAGTCCGAGAACGATCAAATGGCCGTTGAAGGCGAGAAAGAACAACATCGCGAACAAGCCGTATAACTGAGCGACGACCGGTGTGTTGGTGGAATTGGTTGGATCGAAAAAGGTGGCGAATCCGAGTCCCATCTGCAAGCCGGTGAGTTCGCCGGCCATATCGATTGCGGCGAAGACGATGCGTGTCACAAAGCCGATAGTCAAACCGATCAGAAATTGACCAGCGAGGATTGCCAGGCCGTTGCCCGAAGCCGGCGGGATGTCCGGCATGCTGCCCGCCATCGGTGCCACCGAAATAGTCAGCGCCAGTGTCAACAGCACCTTGACTCGCTGCGGGATCGACTGATGGCTGTAGAGCGGTGCGACGGCGACGATTCCCGACACTCTCGCCAGCGGATAGATAAACAGTGCCAGCCAGGCATCGAGCTGTGCTGTGGATAGCGTCAGCACTGCAGCGTCTATTCGGCGCGGGACGCGCTGCCGGGCAGGTCAGTGCAGGCGGTGTCGCAGGTTAGCCGATCATCCATGGCAGATTGCCCAACAGGTTTCGCGTGAAGTCGATCAGCTCTCGAACCATCCACGGCCCGAGAATAGCCAATGCCGCCAGCATGGCCAGTAACTTGGGAATGAACGACAATGTCATCTCGTTAATCTGGGTCGCCGCCTGAAAAACACTGATGATCAAGCCGGTTGCCAGCGCGGCGATCAACAGCGGTCCGGCGACGTAAAGCATGAGCTCGATTGCGCTGCGTGCCACGGTCATTACTGTTTCAGGCGTCATGGTGTGAAACTCCGGATCAGTGAACCGATCAGCAAGTTCCAGCCGTCGGCCAGAACGAACAGCATGATCTTGAAGGGCAGGGAGACGATCACCGGCGAGAGCATCATCATACCCATCGACATCAGCACGCTGGAAACCACCATGTCGATGACGAGGAAGGGAATGAAAATGAGGAATCCGATCTGAAATGCGGTTTTCAGCTCACTGGTGACAAATGCCGGGATGAGCGCGCGCAACGGGATATCTTCGGGCGACTCAACTGTCACTTCTGCCATTCCCAGAAACAAGGCGAGATCGCCTTCCCGTGTCTGCTGCAGCATAAACGACTTGACTGGCACCGAGGCGCGTTGCAGCGCCTCCACCTGGGAGATCTTGTTTTCGGAGAATGGCTTGTAGGCATCCGTGTAAATGCGATCGAGCACCGGTGACATGACGAACATGGTCAGAAACAACGCCAATCCGATCAGCGCCTGATTGGGAGGCGAAGTGGGCGTGCCCAGTGCAT
>JBFKXV010000563.1:0-1787 GCA_041637935.1 Burkholderiales bacterium
AGTTTGGCTCTGGTGAGCGTCGCGTCAGTGGTAAAAAGCAATGTTGATTCGGCGCCGTGCTTATGCAGCAACGCGATGGCGGCATGGTGGTGGCCGGGAGAAGCAGCGCTGGCAACCTTTTCCATCAAATCAAGGGAGACCATCTCGCCGGCAATTTTGGTGAAGCGCCTGGTGCGACCGAGGACTGTGACCAGGCCATCCCGGTCGACATCAACCACATCACCGGTGTCGTACCAGCCGGCCCCGAATGTCGAGCGCGGCCAATCGATAATGCCCGGACGGGTGACGCGGTAGTAGCCCAGCATCAAGTTGGGCGCCCTGATGTGTAGCACGCCGCCACGATTAATTCCATCGACACGCCGGATCTGGTATTCGACGCCCGGCAGAAAGCGTCCAACACAACCGATGCGGTAGGTTTCCCTCGTAGCGAGGCTAATTACCGGGGCGGCTTCGGTCGTTCCGTAGCCCTCGTAGATTCGCAAGCCGAACTTGTTCAACCACGTGAAGGCGACGTCGTCAGCGAGTTTTTCTCCCCCGGCGATGACGTATCGCAGCTTGCGAAAGTCGATCGGTTCAGCGTATTGCGCGTAATACGACAGAAACGTGCTGGTGCCGAACAGCACGGTGCAATCATGCCGATATATGAGCTCTGGAATGGCCCTGTACTTCAGCGGTGAAACATACAAGAACATGCGTGTGCCGGTTGCCAAAGACAGCATCATTCCGGCCGTAAAGCTGTAAGCGTGGTACATCGGCAGAGGATTGAAAATCTTGTCCTGCGGCGAAAAATCGAACACCGAGCGTATCTGCGCGACATTCGACATAACCGACTCGTGCGATAGAACAACCCCCTTGGGCCGATCTTCCGAGCCGGAGGTGAACAATACGACTGCCGGATCCGACATCGCAGGCTTGCTCATCACCTTGCGCGGAAACCACAACGCGAATGTCATCAACCAGAGCTTGTCGAGTAAACTCAGCGCGCCGCGAATATCTTCGAGATAAACTATGTGGTAGTCGCGCAGCGCGTCAAGCAATGGCTCGAGTTGCGCGCGGGCGATGAATTTTGATGACGTGATCACGGTGCGAACGCCAGCGGCAACGGCGGCACTCTTCACGGCGGCTGACCCGGCCGTAAAATTGAATATCGTTGGCACCCTGCCGGCAGCCGCAAGCCCGAGAACAGCGCACACCGACGGGATGACGTTGGGAAGTAGCATGCCGACGTTTTCGCCGTTGTTCGTATAACGGCGAATCCAGCGCGAAATCACCAGACTGCCTTTCAAAAGCGTGCCGTAATTCCTGATCTGCTCGTCCTGATCTTCGATCATGTCGCGCGAACGGCCGTATCTCGCGATCGCGTCGAGGAAGGACTCGAAGACGGGCTTGCGCCCGAACGCAGCGACCCGCACCTGCTGCATGATTGTTTCGAGCTGACGTAACGCCTGCTCACGGCGGCGACCGTTCATCTGCCGGTTCTCGATGCGCGTCGCAGGCAGCGCCCGCAGTGAAACGCCGCGCGCTGTTGTTGGATACCAGAAGGCCCTCGTTTCAATCGACGTAGTCGAAATGGCCACCGGGATAATCGACGCACCGCTGTTGATCGCTGCCAGCGCCACTACCGGATACACCTTCAAAACGCTTTGTCCATCATTCACTCTCCCCTCCGGAAAAGTGACCACCGGACGCCCATAACGCAACAAGCGTGTCAGCCGCTTAAGAATCAGCGGATTGTTCGTATCCAGAACGATGTGATCGACCAGGCGCGACAAGATGCGCTCGACCAA
>JBFKXV010000564.1:0-1777 GCA_041637935.1 Burkholderiales bacterium
ACGACGGCATCGGCGAGACCGGACCTGAGGAGACGCTCGCCCTGGGCAAAGACCTTGGCGCTCGATGAACACGCCGTGCCGACAGTGACGCAAATGCCATCGAGCGACAAGGCATGACGCAAAAAGTCACCAGTCGAGTGCGGCGTATGGATCAGCGGATTGAGCAGGTGCTGCGGGAAGCGGCCAGCATTGTCGAGACTGCGATAGGCCTCTTCGGTAGCACCAATGCTCGAGGTTGACGTGCCCAGCACAATCGCCACCCGTGTCGCGCCGTGACGTTGCCGGGCGGCTTCCACCGCGCTGATGAACTCATCCTGGTTCAGTCCGAGCCATGCCAGCCGACTGTTTCGGCAATCCCACTGCTTCAAGTGCTGTGGAAGAGGTTCGTCCTGGAGACCGTTCACCCGGCCGATATAGGTGTCGACGGGCTGGGAACCGAAGTCATTTCGGGACAGGCCGCTGGTGCGCGAACGAAGCGATGAGAGTGTTGCCGCATTGCCACATCCGGCCGCCGACGTCGCGGTGTAGGCGCTGATCCGCAATGGCGCGCTGGGAGCGGGCGCGTGGTGGCGGTGCAGGCCGGCTACTGTATCTGCCACGCTGTCTGGCGCCTGCCCGCCGCTACGCCGTGATCTGGGTACGATCGTGTCACAAGACTCAATGTTAGCGGAATTGGCGTGTCTTGCCGCAGATTGGCCAACTCAGGCGAGGATCACGGCGGCGCGGCCGGTGACCAACTCGGTCTTGCCAGCGGCGACTACAAACGAATAAATCCTGCGCGCTGATTCGTCGAACACAAGCGTTGCGCTGACACTGAGTGTATCGGTGTATTGGTCCAGGCAACGTGTGCGGCAGCGCAGGTCGCGAACGCTGGCGAGATAGCCGTGTCGGACGTCTGCTGGGGTATTGCCCGAAGCGGCCGCGGTCAATGTGCCGCTATGTCCCGGCGCGGTTAGCGCGCCAATATGTCCCGGCACAGTCAATGCGCCGTTATCTCCCGGCGCGGTTAGCGCGCCAATATCTTTCGGCGCGGTTAGCGCGCCGTGCAACGCCATGGCCTGGGCGGCGTACTCGATTGCGCAAATGCTCGCAAGCTGCCCGTTGCGACGCAGCGGATTGGACTGGTCCAGGTGGCTGCGTGTCTCACAGCGTATCGACGCCGCGTCACAAGCGACAACACGTTCCAGCAGGCACATATTTCCCGCGTGTGGAACGAGTTTGCGGATGCGTTCTGCGTCAATTGGAACAGACTGCATTGTTTCAGACATCGTTGTTGCGCATATCGTTGCGGCGCAGCAGCTTGATCGCGAGTCGAACCACTGCTGGTCGCTGGGCCAAGCGCGAAGCCACGGAATTCAAACAATTTTCATTCTAACCGGCGGGTCCATTAAATGCTTGGCCGCTACCGGTGCAGTTGTATATCGATACAATCGGATATCGGTATGATTTGTAGCGGTCTGATTCGACATCGGTGCGTTTATAAACGGTGCGGTTTTAACCGGTGCGGTTATAATTGGGGCCGGGTCAGTCAACCACTGATTGCAACGGGCAACGCAAGAGCAACTATGATTTCTCTGTGTCAGGCATGACCGCTGTAGCAGAAATGAGTAACGAGGAGCGCGAGCTGGCGGAGCTCATCGTCACGGCGCTTACTCTGGACAACCCGGCGACGGATATCGATCCCGAAGCGCCACTGTACGGTGAGGGTCTAGGGCTGGATTCAATCGACATCCTCGAGATTGCGCTCGCCGTTTCCAAGCGCTACGGCGTTCAGATC
>JBFKXV010000565.1:0-1770 GCA_041637935.1 Burkholderiales bacterium
GATTGCCGTGTGGATCAAATTGCGGCGGCGATTGCTTTGCCCATGTCTTCGGTATGGGCCTTGCCACCGACGTCTGGCGTTCGCGGACCGTCTGTTAGGCAGGATTCAATGGCCTTGATGATCGCCGTCGACGCATCGGCGTGCCCTAGATGATCCAGCATCATCGCGCCCGACCAGATCTGTGCTACAGGGTTAGCGATTTTCTTGCCGTAGATGTCCGGCGCCGAACCGTGAACGGGTTCGAACAACGACGGGAACGTCCGCTCGGGATTGATATTGCCTGATGGCGCAATGCCAATGGTGCCAGCCGTTGCCGGACCGAGGTCGGAAATGATGTCGCCGAAAAGATTCGATGCAACGATGACGTCGAAGCGCTGGGGATTGAGCACCAGCTGGATCATCAGCCCGTCGATATGGTACTGATCGTTCCGGATGTCCGGATACTGCGCCGACATTGCCTTGAAGCGCTCGTCCCAGAACGGCATGGTGATCGAGATGCCGTTGGACTTGGTCGCCGAAGTGACATGTTTCTCGGGCCGGTCTTTGGCCAGTTCGAATGCGTACTTCATGATGCGGTCAACGCCTTTGCGCGTGAACACCGATTGTTGCGTAACGGTTTCACGTTCGGTTCCGGCAAATATGCGTCCGCCAACCGAAGAGTATTCGCCTTCAGTGTTTTCACGCACCACCATGTAGTCGATGTCGCCAATTTTGCGTCCGGCCAGCGGACAGGTGATGCCCGGCATCAGCCGCACCGGGCGCAGGTTGACGTATTGGTCAAAATCGCGCCGAAAGTTGATCAGCGAATCCCAAAGAGACTTGTGGTCGGGAACAATCGCCGGCCAGCCGGTGGCGCCAAAGAATACGCAATCGTGACCGGCGATCTTGTCGCGCCAATCGGGTGGCATCCACCAGCCGTGCTTCTCGTATTTGTCGCAGCTCCAGTCGAATTCGTCGAACCTGAATTCGATGCCAAACTTGCGCCCGGCTGCGTCTAGCGCGCGAATGCCCTCGGGCATCACTTCCTTGCCAATGCCGTCACCTGCGATGACAGCAATTTTGTATGAACTCATGCTGAATTCCTGAGATGGTTAGGCGGTCGGCCGATTGACCTCCGCAGAAACCGCGCATTCTAACCGACCGCCCGTCGCGATGCAGTGGCCAAGCGTGTAAAGTCCGGATTTTTTCCTGGACCGGGCGGTTTCAGTACCATAGCGGTCTCGCTGCCGGAATCGACCGCGTTGGCGATGTCGATGCCCCCCACGAATATCCCGGAGGAGTCAAGAAGTGTTACCTGGAACGAAAATGCGCGCCGTCGAGGCGACAGATTTCTCTATCGATGCACTCGGACTCGGCGAGCGACCGGTGCCGGAAGTGCGCCGCGGCGAAATCCTGGTCAAGATCAGTGCTGCGAGTCTGAATTACCGTGACCTCGCGATCCTCGCCCACAAGTACATGCCGAAGCTGAAGCTGCCTTACGTTCCGGCGTCCGATTGCTGTGGCGAGGTGGTGGAGATTGGTGAGGGCGTGACGCGTTTTCGCGAAGGTGACCGGGTGCTGCCTTTGTATACGCAGGGGTGGCACGACGGCAAGCCGACCCCACAGCAACGCACCACACGTACTTTGGGTGCGCCGCTTGCGGGCGTGCTGCAGGAATATATTGCCGTGCCCGAAGAAGAAGCCGTTATCGCGCCTGGCAACCTGAGCGACGCGGAAGCGTCGACGCTGCCGATTGCCGCGCTGACTGCCTGGTCTACGCTGCAGGAGGGC
>JBFKXV010000566.1:0-1755 GCA_041637935.1 Burkholderiales bacterium
GCCACCAGATAAGCTTCACTTTGCCCGCCCAGCATTGGAATCGAAATCACCTTTGGATAAGCCGTTCTGAAGCCTTCGATGCCGTGGCAGCCCTCGCATTGCGCGTTTTTGCGATCGCCCGCCTGGGCGTCGCCCTGCGCGACGGCTGGCGCACTTGCCATAACCAGCATTGCCAGCACTCCAACTGCGCTGAAAACTGTCGATTTCATCTTGTTGCTTTCTGAGTGTGTTACGAAGAATCTGCGCAAATTTAACGGAACCAGCGCCCCGTGGTCAATGCCGGCGGCGTTGTTTAGCGCGTTTCGGTCGATTCGCCTTCGCTGATCTCCATCGACTGCGTGAATACGCTGTCGTGGGTGTCCTCTACCTTGACATTCAACTGGCCTGCGGCACGCGGCACGAAGTAGAACCGAAACACGGGATTATCGGACAGCGAGAAATTGACTTCCCCCGACATCACCGGCTTGTCATTGTAGTTCACTTCAACGCTGCGAATAAACTGAGGCACATGGTCCGGATCGAGGTCCGAGGCGAGTGCCGACTCATTGGGGTGCCGTACCTGTAACTGGACCAATTGCGGCTGATCGTAAGCAACCGCGTCGTCCATCCGAAACCGCATCTTGCCCATCGAAGCCGGCGAGACGTTCTTGCCCATCGGCGCAGAACAGCCACCAGCAGCCTTGACCCAGCGCTGCGACATCTCCACACGCCCGTCGTTGAGCTCTGCCACTGCCCGAACGAAACTGTATTTCTCGAACCGCAGCCGCGTTTCCATCTTGACTCGTCCGCTCTCGGGGGTGAAGTGAAATATGCCAGCCGTCGGAATCGGGTTGCCATCAACGATCACATACAGTTTCTTGATGTAGTCGTTTGCCGTCTGATCAATCTGCCCATTGATCATGATCGGAACGGTCGCCGCGTCATCGGCGCGCGTATTCAGGTACAGGCGAACCACATCACGATCGTCCGGGTTGATTTCGCGATCACCAAACATGAGACTGCGGATCACTTGCCATTCCGGAATTTTCGTATGGTCAGGCTCCGGATTGGGGTTGGCCGAAGCCACCAGCGGGCTAAACGCCAGAACCGCGCACAGCAGCAGATATCGCAGTTGCATCATTTCTACTCCAGATTCGATTGACCAAGTATAGCCTACTCCCACTCGAGCTCGGTGTAGGCCGTGGTGACGTTACGGCGATGATACGTTTCAAAATTCACCCATTGCCCGGCTTCCGATAGTCCGACCTGATTGACGGCGTCCATCAGCCGCACGTTGTCGCGGATCGCGCGTCGCGTTTCCTTCAGAATGACTTCGAAATAATGCTGCTGCGCATCCAATACGGCTGGCCAGGCCGCGTTGCTGCGTCCGTGTCCCGGCACGTAATGCCGCGCCTCGGTGGCGCGTAGCGTTTGCATTACCGCGAGGAAGCCGGTGATATTGGAGTCGAGCACCGGCGTATGGTCGACGAACAAAAGGTCGGCCAGCCATAAGGTCGACGATGCACGGTCAAATATCGTGACGTCGTGGTCGGTATGTGCCGGCGGCCACGCCCGAATATCGACCTGGCGACCGCCCAGATCGACGGTGATCGTTTCGCCTGCCGCGACCGTTTTGGTGGGCCCGACAATGTCGCTGCCGGACGCCGCCTCACCGAGATCGCGCTCGAGCGCGTCACGATAGAACTTTCCGCGAGCCGCCAATTGACGCGCCAGGTTTTCGTGGCCGATGATGACGGGGTCATCACCGGTCAACGC
>JBFKXV010000567.1:0-1738 GCA_041637935.1 Burkholderiales bacterium
CCGGTGATTCCCGGCCCGGCCAGATCCCTGTTGAGGATGAAGGCGATCTCGCCTTCGCCGCGTTGTTGGCAAAATTGCTTTGCCTCGAGAGACTCGCCTTCGTTGTAGGTCATGCCCGACAGAAGGTGACCGAAGTCGGGTTGATCGACCTTCAGCATCTGCATCACCGCTCTTGCTGTGATGCCGATCTTCTTGCCAACGACGCGTTCGCCTTCGCCGATGCGGCGTTCAATCGTGTGCAGTTGCACCTGGTAGGCTTCTTTGATGGTGATACCCGGCTCGCGATCGGTCAGCGGCGCGATCTGGCGTGCGCTGCGCCATGCGTCGAGGAGTTCGTCGCCGAATGCTGTAATTGTTTTCTTGTCCAATCCCATGACAACAGTCTCACACAAAAATCGTTTTGTTGAATCGAGCAGTCGATGAAGTACGTGTCGAGTTCATTATCAGGCTTTTTCGCTTGCATCTTCGCGCTTGGCGATGTTGGCAAGAATTTCGGCGCCCCGGTTGGCCGCCGATAGACCGCGAAACAGAAAACACAGATTGATCACGTCCTGCATTTCTTCCCAGCTGGCGCCGGCCCTGCGCGCGGCGATGCCATGCAAGGTCGCCGCGTCATTGAGATCCATCAGCAGCATGCCGAACAGCATCAACTGGGCAGTCTTGACGTCGAAGCTCTTGGGGTACATGCCATGCTCGCGCATTTGCTCCTGCAGTTCGATCATCTTGGGGTCGAGAGCGCCGGTCACGTTCAACCGCGCTTCAATGCGCGGCGGCACGAAGCCGAGCAGCTCCTGGTAGATCTGGCCACGTTGTTCGAGGCTTTGCGACTGATCGGCATAGGTGCCGATTCGGCGCTGGACGACTTCCTTGTCGATGCGGGGAGGCAGCATGGGCGTTCCTTTCTGTTTACTGATGTCTCATGATTGTTTGGCTGGTGCGAGGGCAGTATCGATGTTTCAGAACAATCATGCGAGCCCTTCAAGTTGCATCAATAATCCGCGCATCGCCAAGCTGAACCGGTGACTCAATACGGTCGAGCAGACCGCTTTTCTATACAGTAACCGATTGTGAGCGGCTTGCGCGAGGTGGATCGATACCGGCTGCCATCAGACTGGCGCTACCAGGCTGAATACTTATGGCGTTACTCCGCGCGCAGCGACGACATCCAGTAAGTTGGTCGGATCGACGCTGAAATTGCTGATTCGTCCACAATGGCAACGCCGGTGGCGATCAGGGTGCTGTCGATATCGCACGCGACAGCACCCGCGATATCGGTTTCGAGTTGATCGCCGATCATCACCGCGCTGCGCGTTCCAAACCGGGCCATGGCCGATTCGTAGAGTTCCGGTTGTGGTTTGCCAAGACGGTCAAAAACCAGACCGGCGCATTGCGGGTAACGGCGCTGCAGCGCCGCCTCGATGATTAATGCCACGCTGCCCGCGGCAATGCCGAAAGATTCTTCACCGCGCGGAAAAATCAGATCCGGATTGGGCAGAACCAGACGCACGTTATGGCCGCCATCGATTGCGCGAAACAGCGCGCTCAGTGCCGCGTCGAGCGTTTCGACAAACGGGTAGCCGTTTTCGTCGCCGACGACTAATACGTCGCACGCCGCGCCAGCCGGCACCACGGTTCCGCCAGCCTGCTCGACGAAACGCCCGCTGTCGGCAGTGCCGAGCACCACGCAATTGGCGCCATGCAGGCGATGCTGCTGAAAATAATCGCTTAGCAGCTGCCC
>JBFKXV010000568.1:0-1735 GCA_041637935.1 Burkholderiales bacterium
CGAAGCCCATGTTACGTCGGAGCCACATATTCGTCTGAAAAATGCGAGGAGTAAGCGAACACGCGACGCTGCAATCGAGCTGCGCAGTAGCTTTTTCAACAAACTGCTAGCCGTCGAGATGCTCGGCAATGACCCTTTCGATGGCTGCCCGCTTGGCATCGACTGCGACGGGTTTGGTGCTTTGCCCAATGGCGGTATCGGGGTCCTTCAGGCCGTGTCCGGTCAAAGTACATACAATGGTCGAACCCTCGCCGATCAGGCCCAGCTCCAAATCCTTACAGACGCCCGCAATCGAGGCTGCCGATGCCGGCTCACAAAAAATACCTTCGGATTCTGCGAGCAGTTTTTGTCCGCGCAGGATTTCTTCGTCAGTGCATTCGTCAAACCAGCCACCGGACTCGTTCTTTGCCGCCCAGGCCAGATCCCACGATACCGGATGGCCGATGCGGATAGCCGTGGCAACCGTTTCCGGGTCATCCACCATATGGCCGCGCAGAAACGGTGCAGCACCGCTGGACTGGTATCCAACCATGATCGGGCGCTGTGTGGCGAGTTTTTTTTCAAGGTACGGGCACTTGCCCTCACAGTGATTACAGCTGCCGCAAGTCATTCCCACCGCCTCGCTGTAGCCAATCCAGTGTGCCGAGATATTGCCGGCGTTGCCGACTGGCAGCGCGTGGTAGTCAGGTGCATCGCCAAGCGCCTCTAACACTTCGAACGCAATCGTCTTCTGGCCCTGTAACCGGTATGGATTGATCGAATTAACGATGTCGAGCGGCATTGTTTTGGCCAGCTCCTGTACCAGGCGCATGCCATCGTCAAAATTACCGCGAATCTGAATCACCACCGAGCCATGCATCATCGCCTGGGATAACTTGCCCAGCGCAATCTTGCCCTCCGGTATCAACACGAAACAGCGAATGTTGGCGCGTGCAGCGTAGGCCGCGGCAGCCGCCGAGGTATTACCGGTGGAGGCACAAATGATCGCTTTCGAGCCGCTCTCGACCGCTTTGCTCACTGCCATCGTCATGCCGCGGTCCTTGAACGAACCGGTCGGGTTGAGGCCTTCGAACTTGCACAAAATGCGCACGTCCTTGCGCAGCAGCTTCGGCAAGTTGAACAACTCGATCAGCGGGGTATTGCCTTCATTGAGCGTCACCACCGGCGTATCCGCCGACACCGGCAGACGGTCGCGATAGCGCTCGATAAGTCCCCTGTAATGTCTGGTCATATGCGTTTGTTAATGCCTTTTCCCCATGACGGGCGAGTACGTGGCCACCTGCCCGGTTTTCGTTTTTGCTTTCCGTCCAGCGACGCTGATTATTTTCCGTCCAGAGACTCTATGCGAATGCGAATCACCGAGCCAGTTGTCACCGACAATGCTTCGATTCGCTCGATCGCCGCGTTCATGTCCTTTTCCCGCGTCATATGGGTCAGGAAGATGATATCGACTTGCTCTTGACCCTCCGCCGGTTCGCGCTGCAGCATCGCTTCGACAGATATCTTCTTGTCGGCCAGTACGCGCGTAATGTCAGCAAGCACACCGGGCCGGTCCACCACCGGCATGCGCAGGTAGTAGCACGATTGCACCTCACCCATTGGTAATACCGGAACGTCAGACAATTGATCCGCGCGGAAGGCAAAATGCGGTACGCGATGCTCCGGGTCGGCCGTGTGCATACGCGTCACATCGACCAAATCAGCGATCACGGCAGACGCCGTCGGCTCGGCACCG
>JBFKXV010000569.1:0-1724 GCA_041637935.1 Burkholderiales bacterium
AAGCTCTATGACAAACTGCCCAAGGAGTTCGTGCTGAAACGCGAGCTGCTGTTGGCAACCTTGTGGCGCTCTCCCCTGCGTTGGGCACCGCCCGCCTAGAGCCGTCTCACCCTGCCACGAACACCCCGACCCGGCGAGCGCTAACGGCGCGCTGCCTCAATAGTCGTCCAGCGTCGCCTGATTGACAACGCCTATCCTGCCGCTGAATCACCACGCCTTTTTAGCCGCGCTCATTGCCGCTGGAGCAACCAATCGACATAGCGCGCAACACCTTGCTCGACAGTGGAAAACGGCTCATCGTAGCCACATTCGCGCAACTGTGTCAGATCGGCTTCGGTAAAGCTCTGGTACTTCTCCTTCAACCCGTCTGGAAATGGCACATACTGAATAATGCCCTGCGACTTGAGTTCGTCGAGGCTCATCGCGTCAGCGGTGCCTTGCGCACGGTGAATCGAGTTGACGGTGGCAACGGCGACGTCATTGAAGGTCTGGGACGCACCCGTACCGCAATTGAATATCCCTGAACGATCAGCATTCTCGAGAAACCACATGTTCAGCTTCACGACATCATCGACCGATACGAAGTCTCTGCGCTGCTCACCTGCTGCGAAGCCGCCGCTGCCTTCGAACAGACGGACTTGACCGGTTTCACGAAACTGATTGAAGAACTGCCAGGCGACCGATGCCATGCGCTGCTTGTGCGCTTCGCGCGGGCCATAGACATTGAAATAGCGCAAGCCGACAACCTGCGCGCTGTTGTCCTCCCAGCGTCGACGAACCATTTGGTCGAACAGAAACTTCGAATAGCCGTAGACATTGAGTGGCTTTTCGACGCTGCGCTCCTCGGCGAACTCGTCGCTGGAACCATATACGGCAGCCGACGAGGCATAGATGAATGGCACCGCCTCGGACTGACAATAGGTCAACAGATCCACTGAGTAGCGATAATTGTTGTCCATCATGTAGCGGCCGTCAGTCTCCATCGTGTCTGAGCAGGCGCCTTGGTGAAGAATGGCAGCCACCTCTCCATCGAAAGCACCCGAGGCCAACGCCATTCGAAAGTCATCCTTGTGCAAGTAATCGGCAATATCGCAGTCAGCAAGATTGCGAAATTTCTCCGACCGGGTGAGGTTGTCCACCGCGATAATATTGTCGACGCCGCGCTCGTTGAACGCCTTGACGATATTCGCTCCGATGAATCCGGCCGCGCCGGTGACAATGATGTACATCGATTCCGAGAACCTCATTCGAACAACTCATTCGGGAGGGCAACTGCAGTGCCCAACTTGCCGACTACGATACCGGCCGCCTTGTTGGACCATTGCACCGCTTCTTGCAGTGTCTGACCACTGGCCAGCATGACGGCCATGATGCCAATGACGGTATCGCCGGCGCCGCTCACATCGTACACTTCGCGCGCAACGGCTGCGACGTGAAACGGCTCGGCGTCGCTGAACAAAGTCATGCCTTCCTCGCTGCGCGTCACCAGCAGCGCACCGATACTCAGCGTTTCACGCAACTCCCGGGCGCGCCGGGTCAGATCCGCTTCATCCTTCCAACGGCCAACCACTTCGCGTAACTCAGAACGGTTTGGCGTGATCAGAGTTGCGCCCGCGTAACGAGAGTAATCGTCACCTTTGGGGTCAACCAGAATAGGTTTTGCCTGGTCACGGGCCCGCTCGATCATGCGCTCGATATGTTTCAGCCCGCCCTTGCCATAATCG
>JBFKXV010000570.1:0-1714 GCA_041637935.1 Burkholderiales bacterium
AGATCGTTATCCCGAGTATGAATACCGATGACCATTCCCTGGTAGACGGCATCACCCGGTGAGACGAACATGCGACCGCGATCTTGCAGCTTCCATAAGGCATAGGCCACGGCGGCGCCATCAACCTGGCTGACCAGCACGCCGTTGCGGCGTTCGTCGATGTCGCCTTTGACCGGGCCATACTCGTCAAATACGTGGCTGGCAATGCCGTTGCCCCGCGTGAGCGTGAGAAATTCGCCCTGGAAACCGATCAGGCCACGCGCCGGGATGCGGTACTCGAGCCGGGTGCGGCCTTTGCCGTCGGATTGCATGTCCTGCAGCTCGCCGCGGCGACCGCCCAATTCCTCCATGACCGCGCCCTGGGTCTGCTCATCGACGTCGACTGTCAGCAGTTCGTAAGGTTCCTGCCTGACACCGTCAATCGTGCGATACACCACGCGTGGCCGGCCGACCGCGATCTCGTAGCCTTCGCGGCGCATATTCTCCAGCAGTATAGTGAGGTGTAACTCGCCGCGCCCGGACACGATGAACGTGTCCGAGTCCTTGGCGAACTCCACGCGCAGCGCGACATTGGACTGCAGCTCGCGCTCGAGCCGCTCGCGAATCTGGCGACTGGTAACGAATTTGCCCTCACGACCAGCCAATGGTGACGTGTTGACCATGAAATTCATCGTCAGTGTCGGTTCGTCAACCGTGAGCATTGGCAGTCCCTGCGGGGCGGCCGGGTCACACAGGGTCACCCCGATGCCAACGTCGTCAATACCGTTAATCAGCACGATATCGCCTGCTTCGGCCTCTTCGACCACCGCGCGCTCGAGCCCTTTGAACACCAGCACCTGATTCACCTTGGCAAGCTTTGCCTCGCTTTCCGGACCATGCATCACCGCCACTTGCTGACCGGAGCGGATACGTCCGCGCGCAATGCGGCCGATACCGATCCGGCCGACAAAGCTGGAATAGTCGAGCGAACATATTTGCAATTGCAGCGCGCCGTCCGGATCAACGTCGCGCACCGGCACAGTTGCGACAATAGTGTCGAACAAAGGCCGCATGTCTTCGCCTGTTTTGGTGAAATCTGTTTTGGCCAAATCTTTTTTGGCTAAATCGAGTGTCGCCCAGCCCTGTAACGCGGAGGCATACACGATGGGGAAATCGAGTTGCTCGTCGCTCGCGCCGAGTTTGTCAAACAGATCGAAAGTCTGGTTGACCGCCCAATCGGCGCGCGCCCCTGGCCGGTCCACCTTGTTAACGACGACGATCGGCCGCAGTCCAAGCGCCAACGCCTTGCGGGTAACAAAGCGCGTTTGCGGCATCGGCCCCTCGACCGCATCAACCAACAGCAGAACGCTGTCGACCATCGACAGCACCCGCTCCACCTCACCACCGAAATCGGCGTGGCCGGGCGTATCGACGATATTGATGTGCGTGCCTTGGTACTGCACCGAGCAGTTCTTCGAGAGAATCGTTATGCCGCGCTCTTTTTCCAGGTCATTGGAATCCATCACCCGTTCGGTGACGTGCTGATGGGCGGCAAACGCCCCGGACTGGCGCAGCATCTTGTCGACCAGTGTGGTTTTGCCATGGTCGACGTGGGCAATGATTGCAATGTTACGAATGTTGTCGCGCATAATCGGGTCGCGGGAAACTCAAGTTGCCGCATGCTGCAAAAAGAAGGTTTCGGAAAAAAGCCTCGCAGTGTAGCAAAAACCGGACA
>JBFKXV010000571.1:0-1704 GCA_041637935.1 Burkholderiales bacterium
CCTCAGTGGTGGCGATACCGATCCAGGCGCCACCATGTGGAAAGTTTTTGCCTCGACGATCGATGAGACATTTGATCCCGAACGCAAAGCAATCGAACTGGAGATTGACGTCGACGCCCGTAAAGGGCGGCTGTTGGTGAAAGACCTGGTTGAGTCCAAAGGGGTTCCGATACGCAATCCGGTTACCGGTGATGAGCACCGGGTGCGCATCGACCTGCCGCATGGGTTCGAATACCGGCTTGCCGAAGTCGGCAGTGCGACTTTCAAGACCAAGGGACCGATTCCGCTGTCGCACGAGAACAGCTATGCCCAATTTGCGCGAATTCACCTCAACAATCACGGCATTGTTCAGTAAATGGCATCGTCGAATAGTCCTCGCAGGCTTGGATCATGATTGCAGCCACGACGGTTGAAGCGCTGCTGCGGCGCGACCGCTGGATCGTCGCGGGCGGGCTTGCTTTGATCTGCGTTTTAAGCTGGTTCTACCTGTTGGGTGGTGCAGGCACGGGTATGAGCACGGTTGCCATGACGACCTGGCAGTTTCCGCCACCAGTACGCGGTGGCAGTTTCGCAGGCCCGTGGGATGCGAGTTACTGGCTGGTGATGGCGTCGATGTGGTGGATCATGATGATCGCCATGATGATGCCGAGCGCGGCGCCGGTCGTGCTGCTTTACGCTCGCGTGTATCGCCATGCCCAACGGCGGAAACAAATCGACTCGCCGTATGTTCCGGTCGCCAGTTTTGTCAGCGGCTATCTGTTCGCCTGGCTTCTATTCAGCCTGGTTGCAACAGGCATGCAGTGGTCACTCGAATCGCTCGGATTGCTTGACGCCATGATGATGTGGAGTTCGCATGCCGTAATGTCGGGAGGCTTGCTGCTTGCCGCAGGCATTTATCAGTACCTGCCGCTCAAACAGGTTTGTTTGAAGCATTGCCGCTCGCCGGTTGATTTTGTTTCCCGCCACTGGCGCCAGGGACACGCTGGCGCCGCCGTGATGGGCATAGAGCATGGCCTCTACTGCGTTGGCTGTTGCTGGCTGGTAATGGCCTTGTTGTTTGTCGGGGGCATCATGAACCTGGTGTGGATTGCCGGGCTGGCGATTCTTGTTCTGATCGAAAAAATCGCACCGGCAGGAGACTCAGTGGCACGCGCTGCGGGGGCAGTGATGATCGCTACTGGCAGTTATTTGTTGCTCACCTAGCCAGTATTAGGTGCGCGCCGGGCCGATCGACGGCATTCGCAATGGGCATTTCGTGAGCGTAGCGAAGTGCGGGTTCCGCGCTGCTATCCAAGTCTTTGTCGCGGACTGACCTACCGCAAGGCGGCGAGAATATTCTTTACGGCCGGTTTGTCCTGGTGGCGGTAAAGCATATCGACCACGCCGAGCACGACCAGGTTGTGGTAGAGCTCGCGTTGCAGCGACGAATAGCGCCCACCCGGTGGTTCATCGGGGAAACGCACGCCTGCCATCAGTCGTGACTCCAATTCTTCTTTCAGAAGACTGATGTCCAGAGTCGTTCCTGATTCGGCCTTCGCGCCGGCCAGCAGCGACAGTGCACGCTGCACCTGAACCGGATGTTTGGACAGATCGTGCAAGTCGTGGCCTGATGGATACTTGTCGTTGTCCTGCATGAACAGAATCATTAATCGTACCGTCTCATCCGGCAGATTGAAGGTTTGCTTGAGGTTGGCCCAACCGTCA
>JBFKXV010000572.1:0-1694 GCA_041637935.1 Burkholderiales bacterium
CTGATATTCTCGCGTCAGGTGGGGACTAACCACGGCGATACTCGCACCATCACCTGCATCGCCGCTTTTTACGTCATATTGAAACGGCAAGCTGAGGAACTCTGCGCCGCTGTATATCGGTTCCACGCCCCAGCTACCGCGTAATGCACCCGACGCGACGTTGCTGTGCGGCACTCCTGTGACGTGCTCGTGGGTTCGTTCCGTGTCCGACCCGGTCGAGTTGAAACGGCTGTTGCGCATCACCCGGTGCGGATTGTGGCAGTCCGTGCACTCGACATGCCGGTTCATCGGAGCGGACTTTCCGAGGCGATCCTGCGGCTCGAGTAAATCCGCATCGACAATGTCGTGCACCTCGGTTCCTGCCTGCTGGTCAAATGATGTGATCGGCATGTGTGAGCCGAGCGAGAACTCGGTCTTGATATCGGCGACCTGGTTCGCAGAATCGATGATCGCCGGCGTGCTGCTGTGACACTGGTAGCAGGTTTCTTCGATAGCTGATGCCCCGCCGCTCTTCGGAATCGAGATACTGTCCGTGCCTTCGCGCGCAAGACGACGTGCGCCGTGCACCGTGTGCGGGTCATGGCAGTTCAGACAGCCAGCCTGCCACACTTGCATCCCATCCGGAAACTCCCGCACGTTCGAGGCGGCAGTTGTATAGCGTTCGTCCGCAACCGTGAACAACGCGTGGGCCGATGTCGCCCAGCCATTTTTCTCGTGACAACCGAGGCAGACCATGTCGGAGTTCTGATTGAACAAGCCGGCAACCGGCGGCGAACTCTGAAAACGTTGCAGGCGGAGAAATTTGATCGGCGCGTTGGCAACGGGGTCATCCAAGTGTGGATCATGACATGAGCCACACTGCACTTGCGCTTGCCCACCCGAGCCGGTCGGCTCAAGAGGGACCGGCAAGTTCGCGCCGGGCGTGCGCATGCCGATATGCGCGGCAAGGCTTGGGTCGCGCAGTTCGCCATCAACAAACGCGAGCCCGCTGTCGTAGTTGAAGGAAAGCGGGTGATCATTGGTCAGGTCGGTTCCGAGATTGCGCGTATAACCCGTGAGCGATCCCTGGCCCGGCGGCATGGTTCCACCGGGACCGGTCCCGGTCATCGGTATGTCGACACCTTGTTGTCCTGCCAGGACATTGACAGTTCCGATTGCGAGCGTTCCATCATGACACGACAGACACAGCTTGCTGGTACCAGCGGGCTGGTCGAGCAACTGCCCGGCAATCGTTTGCGCGTCAAGAGACGAAGATTCGTAGACCGTGTAGGTTTGCGTCGAAAAAGCGCGATTCCACAATGGCGCAGCCGGCGCAGTGCTCGCACCGTGCGGCGTATGACAAAAAACACAGACCTCGGACTGCGTAGTCGCGCGCGTCGTTCCCGGGCCGGTCGCCGAGAGGTTGTGCTTGGTATTGACGATGTTGGAGATGCGGTCTGCGTGCAGCGTTCCGCTTGCCACGATCGCGGTGACAGTCAGAACAAGCAATCGCTGCACACTGTGACGAATCACTGCTAATCCCCAAGATACTGAAAAATCACGACGCGACTATTGAAGACATCCGCAACAAAGATGCGATTGCCGGTATCGGTCCAGATACCGCCCGGCAAAAAAAACTGACCCGGTGCACTCCCGCTGCCGCCGATCGGCAGTAACAGCCGGCCATCCACATCGAAGATCAGCAGATAATCATA
>JBFKXV010000573.1:0-1690 GCA_041637935.1 Burkholderiales bacterium
AAAGTTTGCAAGTTTAAGATACTAAACAACGGCAAATATGACACTAATTTTGAGTATTAAAAGGTTTATCGAGGCACTGTTGTATCGTCGGGAGAAAACCCGACTGGCACAAGCATCACGCTACGCCTCATGCGTGCACCAGAGTGCGGCGTTGATTCAGAAGTAGTCAGGTCATGGCCAGACTCTATTTCGTCCGCCATGCCCGTCCCTGGGCAAACTGGGGTGCAGAGCCGGATGCAGGTCTCGACGCCACCGGCCAGACCCAAGCCAAGGAGGCGGCGCAGGCACTCGCAGGAACGTTGGATCGCATGCCGATATATACCAGTCCGTTGCGGCGCTGCCGGGAAACGGCGCGGCCACTCGAACAACTTTGGCAACAGACGGCACACGTTCTGGAGCCGGTTGCCGAAATTCCCTCGCCGCCAGCGCATCTTCCGGACAAGCAACAGTGGCTCAAGCAGGCCATGGAGGGTACCTGGCAGGCGCTGCGTGAGTCTGCCCCACCGGATTCCCCCGATTATCTGGCATGGCGCGATACGCTGTTGCGTTCGTTGGCGGGCATCGGCCGTGACAGCGTCATCTTCTCTCACTACATTGCCATCAACGTCGTCGTGGGCGCTGCGCAATTGCGCGACGAGGTGGTGTGTTTCCGTCCCGATCACGCATCCGTCACTTGTGTAGACGTATCAGCGAGCGTACTGAAGGTCGTCGAGCTTGGCAGGGAAAGACAAACGAGCGTTATGACGCGCGGGTGACGATTGTCAGCTCACTTAATTCAGCAATTATCCACAAAGCAATCCACGAGCTGAGCGTGTGCAGCGTGACGGGAACGTGCGAACCCCGGGGTGGGTTCGAAAATCCCTAGCCGAAATACAAGCTCTTCTCCTGCTGGTAGAGCCGCAATCCACCGACGCCCTTCTCGCGGCCGGTGCCACTGTGTTTGAATCCGCCAAACGGCGTCGAAATCGATAGTTGTTTATAGGTATTGATCCACACAGTGCCTGCCTCGAGGCTGCGCGCTACGCGCCAGGCGCGACGGTAGTCCGCCGTCCACAGACCGGCAGCGAGTCCGTAAACCGAGTCGTTTGCCTGCTGCAGCAGATCGGCTTCATCCTCGAACGGAAGTACGCATAACACCGGACCGAAAATTTCCTGCTGACAGGCGCTGGCCTTGTTGGCAAGTCCGGCAATCACAGTCGGCAGGTAATAAGCGCCGACAGCAAGCTTCTCGAACGGCGGTCGCCCGCCTCCGGTCACCACCTTGCCGCCTTCCGTCCTCGCCTTGTCAACGATTCCGGCAACGCGATCACGGTGAGCAAATGAAGCGAGCGGGCCGAACTGTGCTCCTGGCGCATCGGGCATGTCGATGCGTAATTTCTTTGCCTGCGCGACGACACCGGCAAGCACTTGGTCATAAACGCTGCGTTGCACGAACAGACGCGAGCCGGCAACGCAGGACTGACCACCTGCCTCGAAAATACCATCGCTCACGCCGGCGATGGCAGCGTCGATATCGGCATCCGCAAATACAATGTGCGGCGACTTGCCTCCCAATTCGAGGGCCACCGGCATGAGTTTCTTGGCAGCGACCGCAGCAATTCGCCGCCCGCTCTCGGTTCCGCCGGTAAACGACACGAATTGCACGCCGGGATGGCGCACCAAGGCGTCGCCAGCGACGGCGCCGCTGCCG
>JBFKXV010000574.1:0-1669 GCA_041637935.1 Burkholderiales bacterium
CTCACCCCTCAACAATTGTTGCCAAACGAGCCGTATTGGCCTGGCGGGCGGCCTGGTACTCCATGATGCGCGCAACCTCATCCGCCTTGTTGGCACCAAACTCGCGTTCAATGACATAGAGAATCGTGTCGATACACAGCGTGACGCCACCGCCGGTAACGATCGGACCCTCGTCAACAATCAGCGCGCGGCGGGTCTTGACGCCTGTGTACTGTTTCTTCAGCACCTCGAGCGGAGCATCCTCCGGTGGGACAACCTCCACCTTGGTCGTCGCGGTTTTGCCATTGAGCAGGCCCGCAGCGGCCAGGATCATCGCACCGGTACAGACTGACACGATCACGGACTGGTTGGCTGTTTGCGACAGGTAGTCGAGAATTTTTCTGTCGTCGCAGGCCGTCACCCAGCCCGGCCCACCGGGCACGATAATCACGTCCAGCCCCGGCGCATCGGCGAACGCAACGTCCGCCATGACGCGCAGCCCGTTGCTCATCGGAACGCTTTCCGCCCTGGCGCCGACGGTGACATACTCGATCTGCGGCACGACGCGCCTTGCCATCGACAGGACGCCCAGGGTCGCCAGGTCAATCGGCTCAACCCCTTGATACAACAGCAGGCCAAATTTCACAGATTCGTAATCCTTATGCGATGAAGAAGGTCAGACGCGATCACTCTTCAGTCGCCTTCAGAGATACCGCTCACCTGCTTCCCGGCGGCGCAACGATCACTTCATCGTAAACGTGCCGTTTTGAAATCAGCTTCGAATGCTCAAATACATCGAGGGCGGTTTCGTAATCTTGCCGCTCAATCGTAATATCACCGCCCCAGTTGCCCAGTTTTTGGTAAAAGCTAACGGCAGCGGCAATGGCGTCGATCGCCATGTCCGGGAAGAAACTTGCCTCGGCTTTGGCGACCGCCATCGGGTCGGCGTTGTTGACCCATTGCCGTGACGCGCGGTATGCAGCGGCAAATCGCTTTGCATCGTCAGAGTCAAGCCAGTCCCAGCGGCACACGAGACTGCTGAATGCGACCGGCCCGATCGACGGGCCGACCGCAGCGACGACGTGTCCTTTGCCGAGGTGTTCGAGCTGCTGAGGGTAGGCGCCTTGTTCATGAAAATAGTCACCCTGGCCGTCCAACCACTGCTGCATCATCTGTGCGCCGCCGTTTGACTCGATACGGTCGAGTTCATTCAGATCGATGCCTTCCTTGTAGAGACCGTAACGCAGCATCGCCTCAGGTTGTCCGCCATGTACGTGCAGAAATTTTTTGCCTTTCAGCTTCGACCAATGAAACGACGCATCCGGTTCTCTCGCTGCGATGATGAATCCGTCGTAACGGTTGATCTGGGCGAACTGGGCGACATCGGGCTTGTCGCCTTTTTCGAGGCTGATCCAGCTCGCGGAGACCGCCGACTGGCCCACGTCCATCCGGCCCGCTGCAATCTCCGCGCCGGTGCGTTGACCGGCGCCGACGACCTGGTAGGTGCCTTCCAGACCTGCTTTGTCGAGAAAGCCACCGGCGATGCAGCAGATGAACGGGCTGTAGAAGGCGGAGTGGCGAGATGCCATGAGGTTGATGGTTTTCAAATTGTTTCTCCTCAATTTTTTTTATTGCGAAAGCGTCGCGGCAACAAAGTCAATCCGGAAACGGCGAGGGTTCGCCCGGAGGC
>JBFKXV010000575.1:0-1661 GCA_041637935.1 Burkholderiales bacterium
CGGCAGGGTGCTGTCCACCTCATGTGAGCCCGTCAGCGGTGCGCTGATCGATTTCTGGCACTGTGACGCGAATGGCAGGTACGACAATCGCGGTTACACGTTTCGCGGCCACCAGTTCTCCGATGCGCAAGGTGGTTTTGCGCTCGAAACACTGCTCCCCGGAATCTATCCCGGCCGCACGCGTCATATTCACGTCATCGTGCAGGCGCCGAACCGCCGGCCGCTGACCACGCAACTTTATTTCCCTGGCGAAGCGTTCAACAGGCGTGACTTCATTTTCGATCCGAAGTTGTTGATGACGATGCAAGATAGCGGCGCGCAGTTCGATTTCGTGCTGGACTTGGGTCGCAACGTATAAACACATTCGTTAGCAGCATGGACTTCGGATCATCGAGTGTCGAAGCTTCAGCCGGGCACCTTGTCAGTTGATGAGATGCACCAGCCACAGACTGATCGCCGGAAAAAAGAACAGCAGAATCACGCGCAGAAAATCCGACGCCAGAAAAGGCAGCACACCTTTGAATGTTTCAATAATCGGAACATCCCGGGCCAAGCTGTTGATGATGTAAATATTGAGCCCGACAGGTGGATGCACCAGACCGATTTGCATCACCATCAGCATCAGAATGCCGAACCAGATTGCCTTGTCGCTGTAATCCAGGCCCCATAAATCGAGACCCATCACCGCCGGAAAAATGACCGGAATGGTCAGGATGACCGCCGACAATTCATCCATAAAGAATCCGAGGACGATGTACAGCGTGATGATGCCGGCCACGATTGCCAGCGGTGACCACTCCAGACCGGTCACCCAGTCCGAAAGGTGCGACGGCATCTGCGACAGCGCCAGCGCGCCATTGAGCATGTCGGCGCCGAGGAAGATCAGGAAAATCATGCCCGCCGTTTCGGCGGTGCCGAACAGACAACGGCCGAAGGTTTTCCAGTTCAGCTCGTTACGCAGCAGCGCTGCAAAGAAAGTGCCGGCGGCGCCCACCGCAGCACCCTCAGTGGGGGTAAAGATGCCACTGTAAATACCGCCGAACACAATAGCGAAAACGGCGGCGACCGGCCAGACTTCTACAAATGACTTGAGCCGCGCAGCAGCGCTCTGGCGCGGTTGCGACGGCGCCAGATCGGGGCGTAAACGCACTGTTAGCCAGATCACCAGACAATAACCAAGCGTTGCGATCAGACCCGGAACAAATGCCGCGAGAAATAATTTGGCGATGTTCTGCTCGGTCAGGATGGCGTACACAACCAGTGGCACCGACGGCGGAATCAGGATACCCAGTGTGCCGCCAACGGCGAGGGTGGCAGTGGCGAGGCGACCCGAGTAGCGGTGCCGGCGCATTTCCGGCAGCGCAACCTGCGACAGCGTCGCGGCCGTTGCAACAGATGAACCGCATACGGCGCCGAAAGCAGCGCAGGCGTAAATCGATGCCATCGCCATACCACCACGGAAATGGCCTACCAGCGCGTTAGAGAACCTGAACAGTGCACGCGACAGGCCGCCTTGGGTGGCGAACTGTCCCATCAGAATAAACAGCGGGATGACCGACAGGTCGTAGACCGAAAAGCGCGCGAATGCCAGACCCTTCAGATAATTCAGCAGCGAACTCTCGCCGGCCATCCACCAGTATCCAACCGCACCCGGTATGAAC
>JBFKXV010000576.1:0-1661 GCA_041637935.1 Burkholderiales bacterium
CAAAGGTGTGTGACCTCGTGTCGACTGATAGCGTCGAATATCGCGACGTCGCGCACATTGCGTAAACAAACGTTAGTACCGTTCAAGGCAGCGATCGTCCACGGAAAGCACCAGCCATTGCAATGAAACATCGGCAATGTCCAGAGGTACACCGGATGTGTTTGCATGTTCCAGGCGAGTATGTTCGAGACTGCATTCAAGTACGCGCCGCGATGATGGGTGACGACACCCTTGGGATTACCTGTTGTACCGGATGTGTAGCCGAGCGCGATCGCCTGCCATTCGTCGTACGGCAGCTTCCAGCCGAATTCAGCATCACCGGTCGCCAGAAAATCTTCGTATTCGAGGTCTCCAATGAGCATGTCGTCTTCAGATGCAGGATCGGCAACATCAATCACGAGTGGTTTATCGTCGAGCTGCTCCAGGGCCGCTGCCATGGTCGCGGCGAACTCGGGATCCGTTAGCAAGACGCTGGCACCGCCATGTCTGAGCTGAAAGGCGATCGCGTCGGGGTCGAGGCGTATATTGATCGCATGGATGACCGCTCCCGCCATCGGGACGGCGAAATGGGCCTCGTACATTGCTGGTACGTTCGGCAACATCAGTGCGACCGTGTCATCCGTCGTCACGCCGCGCTGCCGCAAGGCGCTGGCGAGCCGACAACTGCGTCGATAGGTTTCGGACCAGCTGCGTCGCACCTCGTTATATATTAGCGCACAGCGGTCAGGGTATACCGCGGCGGCCCGTTCGATGAAAGTCAGCGGTGAAAGCGGCGAAAAGTTCGCCGCGTTCTTGTCGAGATCAGTCGAGTACTGCGAATTCGTCATGATGCAGCATTACTTGTGTTTCCATTCGGGCTTGCGCTTTTGAATGAATGCATCGATGCCCTCGCGCGCGTCGTGCGAATCCATATTGCAGGCCATGCGTTCGCTCGCGTAGGCATAGGCATCCGCAAGATCCATTGCCAGCTGCTGGTAGAACATGTCCTTGCCAAGCCTGATTGAGTGCGCGGACTTGGCTGCTATTTTGGCCGCCAGCGCTTGGGTCGCCGATTCGAGATCCGCTGCCGCTACCACTTCATTAACCAGTCCATACGCTTTGGCTTCTTCGGCGGATACGAAGTCCCCGGTAAGCAACATGTGCATCGCCTGCTTACGCGACAGGTTCCGACTTAAAGGCACCGCCGGTGTTGAGCAAAACAAGCCGACATTGATGCCAGAGACGGCAAAGCGCGCATCCTCTGCTGCAACCGCCAGGTCGCAGTTAGCAACCAGCTGGCAGCCGGCAGCCGTGGCGATTCCATTGACACGGGCGATGACGGGTTGCGGTAGGCGATTAATACTGATCATCATGCGCCCACACTGGTCGAAGAGCGCCTGGTGGTCGGTCCGGTCATCGTTGGTCCGCATCTCTTTCAAATCGTGACCCGCACAAAACGCCTTGCCCGCGGCGGCAATGATTACGACTCGTAGCGAATCGTCTTGAGCAATTTGATCCAACTCGAACTGCAGGCTGCTCAGTAAATCTCCGGACAGTGCATTGTATTGTGCCGGCCGGTTCAGCGTTAGCGTGACAATTCCATCATCATCGCTGCGCAGCAGTATTGGCGCCGCAGTGATTGGATCGGTGCTTGTACTCATCAGACGGGACTCCCGCGGCAA
>JBFKXV010000577.1:0-1620 GCA_041637935.1 Burkholderiales bacterium
CGGCGGCTTGTAAGTCGGATCGATCAACATGTTGAGTTGCACGTTGAGGTTCTTGGCCAGCGCGGACTTTCCCGACACCGTGGTCAGTTCCGATGCGCGTTTGGACGACAAAATCAGGATCACGCGATTGCGTACCTCCGGCATGCGTCTTTTGACTTCGTCGATGATGTCCTGTCCGCTGACTTTAAGGGTCATGTCGACTTGCAGGTACTGGTCGCCGAACTCGGGGACCAGATTGACGGTGAACGTTTCGAGAGGAAAGAAGACCGACGGCGATTGCTGCTCGGTTTTTTTGCCCTCTTCTTTTTCGCTGCCGCCGCTGGCAAGGAACCAGACTGCACCGGCGCCAATAATCAGCGCAAACAGCACCCCAATGATCATCATCGTCTTGCCGCCGCTCTTCGGCGCCGGCGCTTCGGCCGCTACTGCCTCAGCCATGACTACATCCTTTCTGAAGAATTACTTCGATTATCGAATTCGGGCTGCGCCCGCGTTGGTCGGAATACCCGCCGAAAACAGGCGCATTTCGTTTATCAGCTCTGGCCTGCATATTTCACCAACGATTCGCTTCGCACGGGAAATGTGCCCAAACAGGTTGGACGATCGACCAGACTGCGACGGGACATTTTTCCTGAAAGTGAACAGGTACAAACTCTCTTTCGCGACAATGCCCAAAACACTTCCTATCACGTGGATTCCTTGTGCAAAAACACTGGTTGCGCTACCGCCTTCGTGAAACATGCAGGCTATGCAAACGTATCGACCTTGCCGGCGATCGTGGCAGTTATGGTGGTGGCAGACCGCGCGGCCTGATCGTTGGCCTCGTTGCCACCGGCTTGTTCTGTGGTGGCGCTGCCGCGGCCGCTTTCATCGGTCTCGCGGCCGGAGGATTCAGACCCGACTGTAGCGTTGCCCAGCGAGATGCCTGCTTCGTTGAACATCTCACGCAGGCGCGGGATGGCACTTTCGATCGCTTCACGCACGCCCGCATGGTGGGCTGTGAAATGGACGGTGGCGACGCGATTATCGTCCCCAGACATGGTCAGCTTGACCTCAACCGGTCCGAGGTGCGGCGGGTTGACACGAATCTCGGCCAGCTGGTCATTTCGGCCGACTGCGAGCACGACTCTTTGAGAGAACGCGTTGCTCCATCCATTGGTGCCGAAAGGCTCCGGTACGTCGATACTCATCGGCGTTGTTGACGGCGCGGCGTTGGCCAGTTGTGCCGGTGACGGCGTGGGCTGCAAAGCCGGTGCGACGTTTGTCCCGGGCGTGTTTGGCAGTGTGTGTGGCACTTCCGGGTTGGCTGGCACATGCAGCGGCGGCTGTGCTGACAAGGTTGGGTCGGCACCTGCTTTGGCGGCTGTGGCAGGCCTGTCAGGCACTGTCTTTTGCGTTGACAAGGGTAATTCCAGCGCATCCGGCGCTGCCTTGGCTCGCGGTTTGGTTTCCCTGGCCGCATCGACGATCAACGGTGCCGCTGCAGTGGTGGCGTCATTCGGTGTGTCGCCGTCTGCCAGTTGCTGCGCCTGCTCCGTGATCAGCTGTGCCGGGTCGCCGGCTTGCTCAGTGAGCGGCGGCAACGAGCCATTGCCCGCATCGGCCAGTTGCGGCAATTCC
>JBFKXV010000578.1:0-1607 GCA_041637935.1 Burkholderiales bacterium
GATGGCAGCGGCCAACACTTCGGTACTGCCAGCGACCGCGCTCAGGTCCTTGGTCATCCCGACGCCGAGGTCGCCGAGACCCTCGCGGATGCTCTCGAGCTTTTTCAGGTTGTCCGCGTTCTGCTGGCTCAGGCTCGCTGCCAGCGTGTCGTGACTGACACTGACTTCCTTCGCCAACTGGCTGGCGACACCATCCTTGCCGAGCATGGTGTCGTGAAACTCGGTGGCGATTCGCTCGACGCCGGCAGTCATGGTCGAAGCGAGATTCAGTGCGATGTCTTCCTGCAGTTTTTGCAGTCGATTGATGGACTCGTCGCGATAGTTGCGGAATTCATCGAGCAACAGTGCCGAGGCCTGCAACCCTGTCAGCAGGGCTTCCTGATTACCGTTGAGTGTGTCGGAGAGCGACTTGAATTGTTCCCCGGAATGTTTGACCAGCTCCGCCAGTTCAGACGCAGAGCGCTTCTGCAACTCGCGGATTTCCGCGCTGGAGCCCTGCGTCAACGCAGATATGGCAGCGGCGGAATCATGCTGCACATCGCTCAATTTGCTCGCGGTATCTTTTTGTAATGTCTGGATGGCGTCGAGTGTGCCGTGTTGCAATGCCTCCATATTCGCGGCGGTCTCTTTCTGCGCTTCGCGCAGCACCGCAGCTGTATTGCTCTGCATCTCCTTGAGCGTCGCGGCCGAGGTTTCGCCCATCGCCTGCACGGTTGAAAGCATCGCGTTTTCGCGCGCGCTGGCGGCGGTCATCGACCCCTGCAGGTTGCCGAGCACCTCCCTGATGTCGAATAACGTTTCCTTGAGCTCGGCGTCATTTTTACCGTCGTGTGCCTGCAGTGCGCTCAGGCCCGACAGTAATGGTGATTTATCCGGATCAGTCAGACCCGATTCGACGTGTTGCATCGAGGCGACCAGGTCTTTCATCAGCGTCCGGTTGTCGCGCCGCGCGATCTCGGCACCGGTGAGCAGTCCGGGCCGGAAAAGGAATCGCAGTTTGACGAGCAACGCGCCGAAGATACCCGTGACCGATGTCCAGAATGCGAGCCGAATACCGTCAAACAGCATTGGCAGGCTGCCGGCCGCATTGGTGGGATCAAACCCGAACAGGCCGATGGTAATGCCGAGAAACGTGCCGAATATGCCAAAGCTGGTCAGCACCGAGGGCGCGGCATTGACCACGCGCAGATTGGTGCTGGCCAGTGCGTAGATGGTCAGCAGGGTGATGATGCCGACGATAGTGAGGGTCAGATAGAGAATAATGGTCGCGCTCATTTCACCTGTCTTCCTGCTTTCGAGAGCCGGCCGGACATCGAAACGCAAGCAAAATGCGTTGTCAATTGAATATTTAATGAACAGCCGGCGTTGCGGGGCTCGCACCACGATGAAGCGTTGTCCAGCAACTGCGGTGCGGTTCGGGCCGCGTCGTGGTGATTATCGTCCGACTCAGGCGGGTGGATCCTGCCATGGTGAGCGCAATTGCACCGGCTTGCCGCGGTGCCTGTCGAGCCGCAGATTGAGCACCTGCACGGTCAGTGAAAATGCCATTGCGAAGTATACGTATGGCTTGGGGATATGGTGGTGCAGGCCGTCGGCGATGAGTACCA
>JBFKXV010000579.1:0-1590 GCA_041637935.1 Burkholderiales bacterium
GCGACGATGACATGTTCCAGCAATGGCAGGTCGTCGACGATCGGATCGAACTTCGGCATCAGCTCCGCCGATACCACCACCGCACGCGCGCGACTGTCTTCGAGCATGAACCGGTAATCGTCGCTGGTCAGCAGCGTATTGGCAGCGATCGGGACAATTCCGGCCTTGATTGCGCCGAGGAAAACGGCCGGAAAGTCGATCGTGTCGAGCAAACAAATCAGTACTCGCGACTCCATCTCCAGGCCCAGCGATGTCAAGCTATCGGCAGCGCGATTGACGCGCTCTGCGAGTGCTGCGTAGCTGTAAGATCCGGCATCGTCGATATAGGCGATCTTGTCGCCCCGGCCGGCGGTAAGGTTGCGTTCAATCAGGTCATGCGCCGCATTGTAGTCACGCGGGATGGATATGGCCGGCGGACTGGTTGAATGGTCCGCCGTGCTGAGTGCAGGCACGAACGCTCCTCCGGGGTGATGCGGTATCCGGCAGCTGTTGCGGCTGCGCGGGTCAGAAAGGGCGTAGTTTAACGGCTGATGTCAGCCCTGCGCTGAATCCAGTTCGACTTCGCGACTGACGCGCTCATTACACAATTCAACCCAGCCCTCAATCCATTCCGCCGCCTCGTCTTCCGGCAGCGTGCCGGCGCTGGCATCGTGCAACAGGATTTCACCAATGCGTTGCGCACCGAGTTCGCCGAGAATCTTGTCGAAGCGTTTGCCGCCGAAACAAAACGTCTCGGCATAAGTTCGATCGCCTAGCGCAATGACACCGTAGCGCACGTGCGACAACACCGGCCGCTGCGTACACAGCGCCTCATAGAGGTCTTTTGCATTGTCGGGCACATCTCCCTGACCGTAGGTTGAAGTGCAAATCATGAAAATGCCGTCGCGATCAAACACCGCCGGGTCGAGTTCGTCCATTTCCATGGTATTGACTTCGATACCCTCGGCATCGAGCCGCAACTCGATTTCCTGGGCTACCAATTGCGCGATGCCGGTCATGGTACCGACAAGAATATTCAGTTTGAATGACATCCGGTCAATTCCGCCTCGCTGCAGTGCGTCGCTGACTAAATAAGCGATGAACACGCCATGCCGTGCCGCCCGACACGGCAACAGGATGGCCAACTAAGGTCATTATGCATTATCATGCACGCTTGGTGTTATACATGCATTATATTGCATGTTATGCCCTCCTCGCTGGCATGAACAGCGCCCGTTACCAATTGAACCAGCTCTGCATCGCGCCAGTTATGAATAAAACCGATGATGAATAGAACCGGAGCAGCCAACGCAGCGCGGTACGACGCCGCTGGCCACGACGCGACCGACAGCGATTTTCTCAGCGCGATCGGCGCGCGGGTTCGCGAGGCTCGTGCTCGCAGCGGACTGTCACGCAAGCTTCTGTCTGACCGCTCGGGTGTTTCTGAGCGCTATCTCGCGCTGCTGGAAGCGGGCCGTGGCAATCTGTCGGTGTTGCTGTTACGGCAAGTCAGCGGCGCGCTGGACTTGACACCCGATGCGCTTCTGCGAGACGCGGCAGATGAACCGGCGGCGTTGGACGGTGTACAGCAGTTGTTGCGGCGCATGACGC
>JBFKXV010000580.1:0-1583 GCA_041637935.1 Burkholderiales bacterium
ATCACTGCATCAAATGCTCGGTGGCAAACGCCGTGATCAGGTCGATGCCTACGCCAGCCTGGTTCGTTATACCGAACCCGACCAGGTTGCCGCCAACGTGACACGCGCCTGTGAGCTCGGTTTCAAAGGCATCAAGCTGCACGAGATCACCGTACCCGCAGTCGCGGCAGCACGGCAAGCTGCTGGTCCCGATGTGGCAATCATGCTCGACGTGAACTGCCCGTGGACACGCGACGAAGCGATCAACATGGCCAAACAGTTACAGCAATACAATCTCGCCTGGCTCGAGGAACCTGTCTGGCCGCCGGAGGACCATACGTCACTGGCGATCATTCGCCAACAAGGCGGCATCCCTGTTGCCGGCGGAGAGAATGCGGCAACGTTACAGCAGTATCGACATCTGTTCGAAGCTGGTGCGCTCGACGTCGTTCAACCGAGCCCGGCAAAATCCGGGGGCGCGAGTGCACTTCGCGATGTGTTTGCTGCAGCGGGTGAATTCGGCGTGCGCGTTGTGCCGCACAGTTTCTATGAAGGCCCGGGTTTGCTCACCGCCATTCACTGCTGCGCGGCCCTGGCTCCAGATCCGCTCGTCGAGTGGCGGTTCTTTGATTGCGAAGCGCGCCTGTATGGTGACGATGCCGTTCCGGTCAGCGGCAAGTTCGTGGTGCCCGACGGGCCGGGGCTCGGTTTCGATCCGGATGAGGAAGTAATCAAGCGCTACCAGGCGAAGTAAGAAAGCTACTGCGTGGCCCCTTGTTCTCGAGTCGCTCGCTACGCTTTTTCGGATAAGCCTTTAACGACGGATCGCGACAACGAACTCGATCTCGACCACGGCGCCGCGCGGCAATTCGGCAACACCGACTGCGCTCCGAGCGTGACGACCCTTCTCGCCGAAAATATCAACCAGCAATCTTGACGCAGCATCGATTACTGTTGGCTGTCCGTTGAATCCCGTCTCTGACGCAACGAAACCAGTCAGTTTGAGAATTTGCTCGATCCGGTCCAGACTTTCAAGTGCCTGCTTCAGGTTCGACAGAGCGTGCAACGCGCACAGGCGGGCTGCCTCTTGCCCACGCGCGATGCTGACATCGCCTCCCAGCTTTCCCGTGATCACAGATTCGGCATCGAGCCACGGCAACTGCCCACTAACGTAAGCGATGTCCCCATGCAACACGACCGCGCTGTATTGAAAGGCCGGCTTCTTTGCAACAGGTAGCGTGATGCCCATCGCTTTGATCCGCTGCTCGATTGTCGTTTGCATTTCCATCTTAATCACTGTTCTGGATTAGCACTCGCCCTAGCTCGGGGTTCACGCCGGGCGCCTCGCTGATCAAATAATATACAAGATGCTGTTGCATCACACCATGCGCTAGTTGCGCCTGTGGTCGGTCCGGCGTCGCATGCGTCAACCGCGCCTACGGTCAGAAAAGCACAAACAAAGATCATGGCGTTTCGTGGTTGCGTCGGCGCCGCCTCGATAGTTAGCAGGCTGTTGAAAAACGTCGCGAGCGGCCTTCAGCCGGGTGCGCCCTCGCTTCGATAGAACCGGAGCGCAGGAACCGGAGTGTACACGGGCAGTACAT
>JBFKXV010000581.1:0-1570 GCA_041637935.1 Burkholderiales bacterium
AAGCGATCACGCATCGCTCGATCCTGGCGATTGCCGTTCCGATCATGATCTCCAATCTGTCCACGCCATTGCTCGGCGTGGTCGATACCGGCGTGATCGGCCATACTCCCGACGCGTCACTGATTGGCGCCGTTGCACTTGGCGCCCTGATATTCAACTTCGTGTTCTGGGCATTCGGTTTTCTGCGCATGGGAACCACCGGCCTCACTGCGCAGGCATTCGGTGCCGACAATGCACACGAAATACGCGCCAGTATCGGCCGCGCGCTGCTCATCGCCATGGTCATCGGGGTGTGCCTGATCTTCGCGCAATGGCCCATCCGGGAGCTTGCTTTCTGGTTGCTGGAGGGAAGCGAACGGGTCGAGCAACTGGCGCAAAGTTACTTCGACATTCGAATCTGGGCGGCACCGGCGACGCTTGCCAACTACGCGCTGCTCGGCTGGTTCATCGGACTGGGCAAGGCGCGCGTCGCGCTGCTGCTGCAATTGGTGCTGAACGTGAGCAATATGTTGCTCGACGCGTGGTTTGTGCTCGGTCTGGACATGGGCGTACGTGGCGTGGCGACCGGCACCGTCATCGCTGAGTACCTCGCAGCGGTGGTCGGTCTGTTCGTAGCCGCTCGGCATTTGCATCTAATCGGTGGCAAATGGGAAGCGGCACGACTGTTCCAATCAGATCGAATTGCACGCACATTCGCGGTTAATCGCGACATCATGATTCGGTCGTTGTCACTGATATTCGTGTTTTCCTGGTTCATTGCCCAGGGCGCAAAGTTTGGCGAGACGGTTCTTGCCGCCAATGCAGTATTGATGCATTTCGTCGCCGTGTCCGCCTATTTTCTCGATGGCTTCGCGTTCGCGGCCGAAGCACTCGTCGGCAGTGCAGTCGGTGCTGCGCACCGTGCCGGCCTGACGCAGGCGTCACGCATGACAACATGGTGGGCCGGCGGTGTCGCGCTATTGGCAACGCTGCTTCTGGTACTGTTTGGCTCGACCTTCATCGACATCCTCACAGTGGAGCCCGGTGTGCGTTCGACTGCCCGGTTGTTTCTGCCGTGGGCCGCGCTGGCGCCACTCGTCGGGGTATGGTGCTTTCAGCTCGACGGCATTTTCATAGGCGCGACACGCTCGGCTGATATGCGCAATGCCATGCTGTTGTCAGCGGCAATTTTTCTGGTGGCGTGGTATTTACTGAGGCCACTGGGAAATCACGGTCTGTGGGCCGCGCTATACGTTCACTACGCCGCACGCACATTCACTCTGCTGTACTACTTCCCCGGGCTGCGGCGTTCTATTCCGGTTTAGTTCACATCAATTTGCTTGATGAAAAATGATCAGTCATCCACGCACCCGCTACATGGCATTGGGCAGATACCGAATCACTTTGATCCAGTGCAGCTTAGCCGGAACGTGAAGGCCTGATATTCTTGGCCCGTAACGCGCAGACAGGACACACAGATGATCGTTAGCAAACAAAACTTCGCAAGACTTTGTACGTTTCTCGTCTCTTTTGCATTGTTAAGTCTCAGCCAGACCGTTGGGGCTGAAACGATGCGTCAGTATCGACTGCA
>JBFKXV010000582.1:0-1570 GCA_041637935.1 Burkholderiales bacterium
TACCGCGGCGGCCGAGAACCCGCACATTGGCGCGTCCGGTGTGCCTTTCATGTAAAGCACCACCGAATTGCCCGTTACCTGTTTCTTGATGACTTCCTGAGTGTCCATAACTGCTTCCTTGCCATTTGATTAAGACGGGTTCACACCCGCCAGGAATAAAGCCCATCGCAGGCGATTACTGATTCGCCTTGCCCACTGGCCCAATTATCCGGTGCCTACACTGCCCGTCAACCAGCGTCCGCCGCTGACCCGTAACACGCCTGCCAGATCACGCTCTGACACGACATCAGACAAACCTGCATCGGTCAGCATCTGCCTGACCGCTTGCGCCTGGTCGTGGCCGTGTTCACACAGCAGCCAGCCGCCCGCCGCCAGATGGCGCGGCGCCCCGCTGGTGATTCGCCGCAGTGCATCGAGTCCCGTGGGGCCGCCTATCAGGGCATGCCTCGGCTCAAAGCGAATATCCCCTTGTGAAAGGTGGGTATCGCCTTCAGCAACATATGGGGGGTTAGAGACGATCATCTCGAATCTCGTTCCCTGCACAGCATCAAACCAGTCGCTGCGAACCAGGCATAGCCGCTCGCTATTGCCCAGTAAACGCTCAAAGTTCTGCCTGGCAACGCGCAGGCAGGCTGCTGACGCATCGACCGCGACGACACGTACATGGGGTCGCTGCAAAGCGATTGCAATTGCAATGGCGCCGCTGCCAGTGCCAACATCGAGAACCGACACATCGGCATCGGGCTGGATGCGCTCGAGCGCCATGTCGACCAACAGCTCGGTTTCGGGCCGTGGAATCAATACCTCGGGCGTGACCGCGAAAGGCTGACCATAGAACTCGCGTTCGCCAAGGATGTAAGCAATCGGTTCCCCGCCAAGGCGTCGCTTCAACCATTGGCAATAGGTGGCATTTGTCCGTGCTTCGGCGGCCAGTTCGGGGTTAGCAATGAGACGCGTACGGGTGATGTTCAGTGCGCGCACCAGCAACAGTTCGGCTTCGCTGCGCGCCTCGCGATTGGATAAGCCCAAGGTGTCACGCAAGCGCATCGCATCGTGCATCAGCGCCGCACCGGGGGGCGCCAGATCGGCGCTCATGACAATGCAGGTTCTTCCGCCAGCGACGCAAGCTGCTCTGCCTGATGCTCGCCCGCCAGCGCCTCGATTAATTCATCGAGATCGCCTTCCATGACCTGTGGCAGCTTGTACAGGGTCAGATTGATGCGATGGTCGGTGACGCGGCCTTGCGGAAAGTTATAGGTGCGGATGCGCTCAGACCGGTCACCACTGCCAATCATCGTCTTTCTGGTCGCCGCTTCCTGAGCCTGTTGTTCGCGAATTTGACGATCCTTCAGACGGGCCGCGAGTATCGACAGCGCCTGCGCCTTGTTTTTGTGCTGCGAGCGGTCGTCCTGGCACTCGACAACGATACCGCTCGGCAAGTGCGTAACGCGCACCGCTGAGTCGGTCTTGTTGACATGCTGTCCGCCGGCTCCGGACGCGCGATAGGTATCGATGCGCAAGTCCGCGGGGTTGAGCTCGACATCTTCGACCGCGTCTGCTTCGGGCATGA
>JBFKXV010000583.1:0-1554 GCA_041637935.1 Burkholderiales bacterium
CCAATCTTCGCACCATACGGGCAATACCTTTGCGTCTGCCCAGCGGCGCTCCCCAAATGCTGGAAGTGCGAGGCGAAGTGTTGATGCTCAGACGCGACTTCGAAAAACTGAACGAACAACAGACAGCGCGCGGCGAGAAAATTCTTGCCAATCCGCGCAATGCCGCGGCCGGCTCGTTGCGCCAGCTCGATTCTCGCATCACGGCGACACGACGGCTGGCTTTTTTTGCATATGGTATTGGCGCTGTGCACGGTGACCACGTTCCGCAGGACGCCCACAGCCGGCAACTCGACTATCTGCAATCGATGCTGTTTCCGGTCGCGAAGCAGCGTGACGTCGTGCGTGGCGTTACCGGCCTGCTCGAATACTATGGAAACATCGCCGAGCAGCGCAACGCACTGCCATATGACATAGACGGCGTCGTATACAAGGTAGATTCACTGCGCGCCCAACGTGAACTGGGTTTCGTGTCGCGGGCACCCCGCTTTGCCCTCGCGCACAAGTTCCCGGCACAGGAAGAAATCACTGAAGTGCTCGACATTGACGTTCAGGTTGGCAGAACCGGTGCGTTGACACCGGTGGCGCGTCTGGCGCCAGTCAAAGTGGGCGGGGTGACCGTAACCAACGCGACGTTGCACAACGAAGACGAAGTGCGCAGAAAAGATGTCCGAATCGGTGATTACGTCATTGTGCGCAGAGCCGGTGATGTTATTCCGGAAGTGGTCGCCGTGGTCAAGGAGAGGCGGCCAAAGAACGCACGCAAATTCGTCATGCCAAACAAGTGCCCGGTATGCCGGTCAGCAGTTGAGCGCTCCGAAGGTGAGGCAGTGGCCCGCTGCACAGCGGGTCTGTACTGCCCCGCACAGCGCAAGCAAGCGCTGTGGCATTTTGCCTCCAGGCGAGCCATGGATATCGATGGAATGGGAGAGAAGCTGGTTGATCAGTTGGTCGAACATGGGCTGGTGGAAAATGCTGCCGATCTGTATGAATTGACCACCGAAGCGCTTGCGAGTCTCGATCGGATGGGCGAGAAGTCGGCCGCCAACGTCGTTGCGGCAATCACCGCCAGCAAGAAAACGTCATTGGAGCGTTTCATCTACGCGCTGGGCATTCGTAACGTCGGCGAACAAACGGCCAAGGACCTGGCAGCACATTTCGGCGATCTCGAGGCGCTAATGCAGGCCGACGAAGAAACGTTGCAAAGCGTGTCCGACATTGGCCCGGTGGTTGCGACAGGTGTCCACAGTTTCTTTGACGAGCCGCACAACCGGAAAGTCATCAAGCGGCTGGTTTCTAACGGTGTACATTGGGAAAAGGTCAGGAAAACGGCTGCGCGCAGCAGTGCACTCGCGGGCAAGACGTTTGTGCTGACCGGGACGCTGGGAAACATGACGCGTGACGAAGCCAGGCAACGAATAGAATCGCTCGGCGGCAAGGTCAGTGGCAGCGTCTCGAAAAAGACCGATTACGTCGTCGCGGGTGACAAGCCCGGCAGCAAACTGGATAAAGCGCAACAGCTCCGCGTTGCTGTCCTCGATGAGCCGGCGTTGTTAG
>JBFKXV010000584.1:0-1547 GCA_041637935.1 Burkholderiales bacterium
CCATTGACATACTTATGACCATCAGTGCCGCCGTACGCCTTGGCCAGTTCAACCGCCTCATTGATCACCACCCGGTAAGGGGTGTCAGGCTGTGAATCGAGCTCACTGGCCGCCATCAGCAACAGCGCATGTTCGACCGGCGAGAGCTGTCCGATCGGGCGGTCGAGATAGCGACTGACCTTTTCGCGCAATCTCCCGACTTCATTGACTACGCTGCGCACCAGGCTTTCCAGGTAAGCCCGGTCGGCTTTGGCAAAGCCCTCCTTGTCGGCGATTTGCGCCAGGACTTCATCTGCATCTGTGCGGTTTACCAGCCACTGGTAGAGTCCTTGCAAAGCCAGTTCACGCGACTGCCTGCGACTACCCTTCATCGATTGCTTCCATCAACCTCGCCATCTGCACCGCGACTTGTGCGCAGTCGATTGCCTTCTGCTCCACTCGCGCCAGAACCTGGTCTTGCGTGTTGCAGGTGAGGATGCCATTGGCAACCGGCACACCTGAATCGAGCTGAACCGCCATGATGCCGGAAGCCGATTCATTCGAAACGATCTCGAAATGATAGGTGTCGCCGCGGATGACGGCGCCGAGCGCAATCAGCGCGTCGAAGCGGCCGCTGTCTGCGAAACGCTGCAAAGTGATCGGCACTTCGAGGGCGCCGGGCACGCTGGCGATCGCCACGTTCTCTGCGGAAACGTCGAGACGCAACAGCTCTGCATAGCACGCATCGAGCATTGACTCGCCAATTTCCTGATTGAACTGGGCGACAACGATCCCGATATTGAGAGCCTCGCCATCAACATCGATTGGAAATGCTTGCGCGCCCTCGAAACCCGTCATGGTCCTGCCCCCTGAAAAGTGCGCTGCGCCGTTGCCGTTTACGGTGTGCCACAGCGTTCACTAAAAGCCGTATTGTCCCGACTATGGACACACCGCGCTAGCGCGGATGCAGATATCCGATAATCTCCAGGTCAAATCCGGTCATACTCGGCATGCGGCGCGGCTCGGCCATCAGCCGCATACGCGTTACACCGAGATCGCGCAAAATTTGAGCGCCGATTCCATAGGTGCGCAAATCGAGTTTTGACGGCGGCGGCGGACTTTCGTCCAGATGCGCGAGAAGCTTCGCGCCGTCCTCGGTTCTATGCAACAGCACGATGACACCGGTACCGGCGTTACTGATTGTCTTCATCGCGTCGTTAAGATGCCACGAATGCACACGGCTGCCCACATCGAGCACATCGGCAACCGACAGCGGTTCATGGACCCGAACCAGGGTTTCCTCGCCCGGCTTGAGTTCTCCCTTAATCAACGCCAGGTGGGTGTCGCCTGATATCTTTTCACGGTAAGCGATCAGTTGGAATGGACCGAATGCAGTCTGGATCGGGCGCTGTATGGCGCGCTCGATCAGTGACTCGGTCTGACTGCGATGATGTATCAGGTCGGCGATGGTGCCGATTCGCAGGCCATGGTGACTGGCAAACTTGATCAGGTCAGGCAGGCGCGCCATTTCACCGTCCTCCCTGAGAATCTCGCAGATCACCGCGGCC
>JBFKXV010000585.1:0-1547 GCA_041637935.1 Burkholderiales bacterium
CGAGAAACTCCCCGGCGACGTCAAGCGTAAAGTGCTCGAGCACAAGCGCATTGAGAAAGATGATGTATATCGCTGGCATCGTGCTTTGTATGAAAAAGGCTGGATTGCGCCGAATTGGCCGGAGGAGTATGGCGGCGTTACCTGGACGCCCATTCAGCTACACATATTTGACGAAGAGTCTGCTGCCCTTGGCGCACCGCGGCTGTCGCCGTTTGGCCTGAGCATGATTGGCCCGGTGCTGATCGCCTTCGCCACAGAGGAGCAAAAACAGAAATTTCTGCCCGGCATTCTGTCGGCGGACACTTGGTGGTGTCAGGGTTACTCGGAACCCGGTTCGGGGTCAGATCTGGCGTCCTTGAAAACACGTGCCGAGCGCAAGGGCGACGTGTACATCGTCAATGGTCAAAAGACCTGGACCACGCATGCGCATTGGGCGGACATGATTTTCTGCCTGGTTCGAACCGAGAGCGGCGGCAAAAAGCAGGAAGGTATATCGATGCTGCTCATCGATATGAAATCACCGGGCATCGAGGTTCGGCCCATCATCACCCTCGAAGGAGAGCACGAAGTAAACGAAGTGTGGTTCGAGAATGTCGAGGTGCCGGTGGCGAATCTGGTGGGCGACCAGGGGCGTGGCTGGAGTATTGCCAAGTTCTTGCTATCGCATGAGCGTACCGGTATTGCGGGTGTCGGCGTCTCCAAGCGTGAACTCGGCTTTCTCAAGCACCTCGCGTCACAAGAACAGGTCAGCGGCAAACCACTGATCGAAGATGCGATCTTCCGTGATCGTGTCGCGCAACTGGAAATAGACTTGCTGGCACTCGAGATGACCGTGTTGCGCGTTGCTTCAGCTGAAAGCGAAGGCAAGGCGCCGGGACCGGAGGCATCGATACTCAAGATCAGGGGGACTGAAATTCAGCAACGACTGACTGAATTACAGATGGAGGCGGTCGGCCCCAACGCGCTGCCGTTCTTGCCGATGGCCTGGGGCGAAAGCTGGATTGGTCAAACGCCTGGCCCGGCGTACGCAGCGCCGCTGGCGGCACGCTATTTCAATATGCGCAAGACGAGCATTTACGGCGGTACCAACGAAATTCAGCGCAACATCATTTCGCAGCAAGTGCTGGGGCTGTAAGGGCCGGAGCAAGCACCAAAGTCACGGGTGAGGACGTTATGAATTTTTCACTGACTGAAGAACAGCAGATGCTCGCCGACTCGGTGGCGCGTTTTCTGGACAAGAATTACTCGCATGAACTTCGCCGCGACATGATTGCAAACCGGCAGGCGATGTCAGAGGAAGTGTGGCGGGGCTTCGCGTCGCTCGGGCTGCTTGGTGTTCCTTTTTCGGACGAGTACGGCGGCTTTGCCGGCGGTGGAATAGAGACCATGCTGGTGATGCAGGCGATGGGGCGGCACCTGGTAATGGAACCCTATTTGTCGACCGTTGTGCTGGCGGGCGGGCTGGTCGATCTTGGTGCCGCCGATTGGCAAAAGAAGATACTTTTGCCGGGCATCATCGACGGCTCGATGTTGCTGGCATTTGCGCA
>JBFKXV010000586.1:0-1539 GCA_041637935.1 Burkholderiales bacterium
CGTGAACCCAGCCTCGGCCCCGTTTTCGGAATGAAAGGCGGGGCCGCTGGAGGTGGCTACGCGCAGGTTGTCCCGATGGAGGACATCAACCTGCATTTCACCGGCGACTTCAACGCCATTCAACTCGCCAATAATTTGCTGGCGGCAATGTTGGATAACCATATTCACCACGGCAATGAACTTGGCATTGATGTGCGCCGTATCACCTGGCGCCGTGTGCTCGATGTCAATGACCGTGCTTTACGTTCGCTGGTTGTTGCGATCGGTGGACCGGGAAACGGTTACCCTCGGGAAGACCGCTTTGACATCGTTGTTGCTTCGGAGGTCATGGCAATCCTTTGTCTGGCCGAATCGATGAGCGATCTCAAACAACGGCTGGGCAAGATCGTCGTTGCATACACGCGCGACATGCGGCCAGTGCAGGCCGCTGACCTGAAGGCGCACGGTGCGATGGCAGTACTGCTGAAGGACGCAATCAAACCGAATCTGGTGCAAACGCTGGAAAACAATCCGGCGATTGTTCATGGTGGGCCTTTCGCCAATATTGCCCATGGTTGCAATTCGGTGATTGCCACCCGCTCGGCACTCAAGCTGGCCGATTACG
This sequence comes from Burkholderiales bacterium, assembly GCA_041637935.1. Classification (GTDB taxonomy): domain Bacteria; phylum Pseudomonadota; class Gammaproteobacteria; order Burkholderiales; family Eutrophovitaceae; genus SG8-40. The sequence goes on from JBFKXV010000586.1 coordinate 605, forward strand.
TGGTGACGGAAGCTGGATTTGGAGCCGATCTGGGCGCAGAGAAATTCGTCGACATCAAATGCCGCAAGTCGGGCTTGCGTCCTGACGCGTGTGTCATCGTGGCAACCATTCGTGCGCTCAAGTACCACGGCGGAGCCGAACGTGCGGCATTGAACGAGGAAAATGTTGCTGCGCTGGAGAAAGGTTTCGCCAATCTCGAGCGCCACGTACGCAATGTGCGTGACGTATATGGACTGCCGTGCGTCGTATCGATCAATCATTTCACCCACGACACCGACGCAGAACTGAAACTGTTGCAAGACAAGTGTGCTGCGCTGGGTGTAGCGGTGGTTGTGGCACGCCACTGGGCAGAAGGCGGAGCGGGTGCTGAAGCATTGGCGAAAAAAGTCGTCGAGCTGGCCGATTCCGGTGACGCGAACATGCAGTTCGTGTATGAAAACGACGTGCCGCTGCTGGCGAAAATTGAAGCCGTCGCCACCAAAGTCTACGGGGCGGCCAGTATCAAAGTTGACGACAGAGCGCTACATCACCTGGACGCACTGGAGCGGGAAGGCTACGGCCAGTTTCCGGTTTGCATTGCAAAGACGCAGTATTCTTTTTCCAGCGATGCGGGTCTGCGTGGAGCGCCCGACGGGCACACGCTCGCAGTTCGCGAAATTCGGCTTTCGGCCGGCGCCGAGTTTATTGTTGTGATCTGCGGCGAAATCATGACCATGCCCGGTTTGCCGAAAGTACCTGCTGCTGCTCGCATCGATCTGGATGATACTGGCAAGGTGGTAGGCTTGTTTTAGCCGAACTCTCTGGCCGCGCACGCAGATCTTTCGATTCAGGCGGCTCCTTGCACTCGAACTGCTCGCTACGCTTTTTCTGACAACCTGTGTGACGATTTGGCAGCCGGTGGTGGGTTAAACTGGGTTTGGAGTCGTTTGCAGCAA
>JBFKXV010000587.1:0-1538 GCA_041637935.1 Burkholderiales bacterium
CCTGATATTGCTGGTCTTTTTCGGCTGCTTCATTATTCTGCGGCCGTTTCTGACGGCGATTCTGTGGGCCGCAATACTGACCTTTTCGACCTGGCCGGTTTACCTGCGCCTGAAAGAAGGCTTGCGCGGGCGGCGCACCTTGGCCGCGTCGATCATGACCGTGGCCATTGCTATATTGGTGGTCGCGCCATTCGTAATTGTTGCCGCCGGACTGGCAGATAACTCCGTGGTGCTATTTACCGCGGCGCGGCGCATCATCGATCATGGTTTGCCTGATTCACCGGCATGGTTGTCGAGTCTGCCGCTGGTGGGCGCGAGCCTGGAAGAGTACTGGCGCAGCCTGGCGCACGACGGGACTGCACTGGTAGACGAGGCCCGCCGCTTACTGCCTGCGTTGCGACGTGTCTCGCTGAAAGTGGGTGAGGCGCTCGGTCTTGGGCTGGTACAACTCGGCCTGAGCGTATTTCTGGCATTCTTTCTGTATCGCGATGGTGAGTCGATCGCCAAACAGTTGCGCGGAGCGGGCTCGCGCCTTGTCGGTGAGCGTGCCCAGCGATTGTTCGAAGTTGCTGGCGGCACTGTGATCAGTGTCGTCTACGGGATTTTGGGTACCGCGCTCGCGCAGGGCATGCTGGCTGGCATCGGGCTGGCCATTGCCGGTGTCCCGGCGGCACCGTTGTTGGGCCTGGCGGTGTTCTTTCTCTCGATTGTGCCGGTCGGACCCCCGTTGGTGTGGCTGTCTGCATCGGCCTGGTTATTCTGGAATGATTCGGTTGGCTGGGCGATTTTCATGCTTCTGTGGGGATTTTTCGTGATCAGCAGTGTCGACAATGTCATCAAGCCGTGGTTGATCAGCCGCGGTGCGCGGCTGCCGTTTGCCACCGTGCTATTGGGAGTAGCGGGCGGCGCGTTGACGTTCGGATTCATCGGCGTGTTCATAGGGCCGACATTGCTTGCCGTTGGAACAAGACTGCTGGCCGAGTGGACGGATCGTACCAGCGAAGGTAAGCCGGTTACATGACGCTGCTGAGGCGCGTAACTGCGTGAACGATTTCATGGCGTGCGACGCTCAACCTCGATGTCATGCCTGTCTGGTGTCAATAAACGCAATGCGAAGTTCAAATGGAGAACATGCTTAGAAAAATCGACAAAATGACACGCAGCACGAGTTTATTTGTTGCGCGTACCAGGTTCCTGGTTGCTGCGCTCAGTCTCTTCGCAGTCACGTTCGCCGCCAGTGCGTGTGCTGCGCCGGATGAATGCGCCATCGCATCGGCGCATCCGCTCGCGACCGAAGCTGGTTGCGAAATCATTGCGCAAGGCGGCAATGCATTCGATGCGGCGGTTGCGGTCACTGCGGCGCTGGGCGTAGTGGAGCCATACGCGTCGGGGCTTGGCGGTGGTGGATTCTATCTACTGCATCGCGCCAATGATGGCTTCGAAGTGTTCATTGATGCACGTGAGACTGCACCGGCTCAAGCGACGGCGGCCAAGTTCCTCGACGACAACGGTGAGCCGGTCGCCGAGTTATCGCGGCG
>JBFKXV010000588.1:0-1514 GCA_041637935.1 Burkholderiales bacterium
CGGCCGCGTGGTGGTCACCCTCGAGCTCGAGCCGCCCGTGGCGGTCGGTCCCCTCGACCTCCAGCCCGGCGAGGAGGCGCACATCCGCGTCCTCGAGTTCCCGGGCCTTGGCGGCCTGCAGATCCCTGGCATTGGCTTGCAGCAACTGACTCTTGTTGCGCTCGATGGCCTCGGCAATCGTTTCCAGCGCCCGATCCTTGGCGCGCGTCTCGGCGCGCGCGAGTTCACGTGCGGCAACGCGTGCGGCACGGCCGACCGTGTACATGTAAGACTGGATATCCATTCGTTTCGGACCCCGGAAGTAGGCAGCGATTTTACCGCTAATCCCGAAGTAAAACGATTACGATTGGGGCATGAGTGACATCCCCAGTTCCATCAACGCGTCCCATGCGTCACCCTTCGCCAGGCCTTTGGCCATGCGATCCACGCGCGCTGCGTGTCTCAGCGCAACGAGTAGCTGGGGTTGGTCGAGTCGGCGCAGCGCCCGTGGTAACAGTTTTTGACGCGCACCCCACACGCGGGCCTGCTGCATGGCGCGGTGCAGTGATACGCCGTCATCAGTCAGAGCCTTGACATGGCTCAGCGCTCGCGCTTCTTCGGCGACGGCCCATAAGACCAATGGGATTGCAGCGCCTTCACCGCGCAACCCGTCAAGCATGCGCAGGAAATGGTTGCGATCTCCGCGCAGCACGGTGGTTCCCAACTCGAAAACGTCGAAACGGGCGACGTCGAGCACAGCACTTCTGACGTCGTTAAATGACAGCTCCCCCGGTGGGAACAACAACGCCAGCTTCTGTATTTCCTGATGGGCTGCCATCAGGTTGCCTTCGACGCGCTCGGCAATGAATGCGACCGTTTCGCGCGAAGCACTTTGTTGCTGTTGTGCCAGGCGCTGTGAAATCCACGCCGGAAGGCGATCTCGCGGAACACTCTTCGCGTGTACCGCTTCACCTGCCCGCTCCAGCGCGCCAAACCAGCGTGACGCCAATGCGTGACGATCCATCGCCGGGAGGCTGACTACCGTGACCGTGTCCTCGGGCAGTAAATCACAGTACTGAACCAGTGCCTCCGAGCCGTCTTTACCAGGCTTGCCGCCAGGGATGCGCAGATCGATGATGCGTTTGCTGGCGAACAGTGACAGGCTCTGTCCTGCGTCGCGAAGGGCGCCCCAGTCAAACGCTGCGTCCGCGATCAGAACGTTGCGCTCTTCGAATCCGGCGGCGAGCGCAGCCGCGCGTATGCGATCGGCTGCTTCGAGCGCAAGCAACAGTTCTTCGCCGAACACGACATAGAGCGGCGCGAGCTCGCGTTCCAGCCGCGGCGGGAGCTGATCAGTGTCGAAGCGCATTTGCCTGTGCCATATTCATCACCGGTCAACCATTCGACGATTAGCCAGACTCACACGTTCATGCGTTGCAGCAGGTTCTCGATGCGATCCGAAACGTGACTGCGAAGAATCTTTTGCGTCGTTCCGACCAGGTCGGCCACGCCTGTTGTGAGTACAACCTGCTTCA
>JBFKXV010000589.1:0-1504 GCA_041637935.1 Burkholderiales bacterium
CGGCGAGGGGATCCAGCACATCGCCCTCGGCACAGGCGACATCTACCGCACCGTCGATGCGCTCAAGAAAGTCGGTTGCAGGTTCCTGGACACGCCGGACACTTACTACGAGGCGCTCGATCAGCACGTGCCCGGCCACGGCGAGCCGGTCGAGGAACTGGCCTCGCGCGGAATTTTGCTGGACGGCGCAACCGACGGCACGCCGCGGCTGTTGTTGCAGATTTTTTCGGAAACCCAGCTTGGGCCGGTGTTCTTCGAGTTCATCCAACGCAAGGGCGACGAAGGCTTTGGCGAGGGCAATTTCAAAGCGCTGTTCGAAAGCATCGAGCGGGATCAGATCAATCGGGGTGTGCTGCAGGTCGAACAGTCGGGCTGATCGGGCGGCTTCGTGCACATTGTCATGTTGCCAGTCCTCGCGGCGGGCATGGCCGCACTGATTGCGTACCTTTCGCTGGTGCCCGGCGATTCAAAGACCGTGCGCTGGATGCCGCCATGGTTGCAAAATGCCGGCCACGTCGGTTGCTATGCGGTACTCGGTCTCCTGTTTTTCCTGGCCCTGGCGCCGGCGCTCGATTCCCGGGCCGCCCAGTCTGCAATTGCGTTTGTCTTGGCAACCGGTTTCGGTGTGACCATGGAGTGGCTGCAAGGCAGATCACCCGGTCGGCACACCAGTCTTTTCGACGCTGTGCAAAACGCGCTTGGCGCATCAATCGGCATTTACCTGGCAACCGCTCTGCAGTGAAGGCTGATGTTCAACGTTCGGTTGAGCGAAGGTCGATGACAACAAATTGAATTTGAACTCGCAGGATCGCAGATTGTTGCCACCTATGGTTTCGATTTGGAAAAAAAGGGCTGGATTCGGGCCATCACCGGACAGTCGACGGTACTGCGGTGACGCCTTTCCTAGTACCGCAACCGGCCGCCGTCGGCCTCTGACCCTTACGCGACGGTCACGCGATTGTTCGCGCCAAAATCCGTCAGGCAACCGAAGTTGGGAGCAGCCAGTCGCAGCACTCGTGTTGTTAGCTGATCGGTAGCCCGCCCGTTCGAATAGTCACGCGAACGGTGCTCGGCACGCTATGCCCGGTTTACAGTCTGAATTCGTGATTGCATTTCGGGCACTGGACTCGTACCGCCTCTTCCGCTTTCATCTCTCTGACCATATTGCGAAGTTTCTTTGCCTCTGCAATCGAATCTTTAAGAACCTTTTTGCTTCGCTCGGCCTTTGGTTTGTCGAGCTCTTTTCTTAAGCTTTTTCGATGCCGTTCAAGTTTTTGTTCAAACACGCCAAGAAACGCTGTAATTTTACGCTTAGCCATTGTCTCTCCATATTCGAAACGGTGCCGGGCACCGACCTATTTGACTAATCCTTCGGTACGACAACTCATGGTCGATTGCGGGAGTCGGCGAGACGCTACTGTAGCAAGTCTGCATGACCGGTTGTGGCCGGTCGCGGCACTTCGCAATCGCGGCTGAAGCCGCTCCCACAGAGGTTCCGCCAGGC